>NZ_NCTH01000031.1:0-54453 GCF_002105475.1 Vibrio sp. ArtGut-C1
TACTAATTGCCCGTGAGGCTTAACCATACAACACCCAAGGGGTTTTGATGGACTCAATGAAAGAACATTGAATGTGTAAGAACGAGAATTAAGAAGCAGCTTTCCAGATTAAAGAATTTGCTTGGCGACCATAGCGTTTTGGACCCACCTGATTTCCATGCCGAACTCAGAAGTGAAACGAAATAGCGCCGATGGTAGTGTGGGGCTTCCCCATGTGAGAGTAGGACATCGCCAGGCTTTAAATTTCGTTATTTGCATAGACAAGTAACAATATCATCAGTGTACTAATCTGTTGATGACAATTTGTGGAGAGATGGCTGAGTGGTTGAAAGCACCGGTCTTGAAAACCGGCATACGTTAATAGCGTATCTAGGGTTCAAATCCCTATCTCTCCGCCACTATTCAGAAGCCTCGCTAGAAATAGCGAGGCTTTCTTCGTTTCTGACGCTTGGAAATTCGTTAGGGACTGGAATCAATCCCTTAGCTGATCGTATCCCCGGACTAGGTATCCCTGCACTATGTCACTTGAGAAGCCTTGCTTTAAGCGCGTTCTCGCTATCCACAGGTTGTGCAGCGACAGAAGTTCATAACTTTATCTTCTAACGAGAGCCATCAAGTCTGAGTATTGGCATTCCTACCTCTAAGGGTGAAGTGTTTCTGTTAACAAGAGACTTGCCTTTACTCTATATTACGTGCGTTAGCGCTCTTAGTGTTACCTAATAGCTATTCGCTATCTTGCTCTAGTTGGTACAATAAACACGGTCTAAGTATTGTATAGGAGACAGTCCTTCATTGAAGAGAATGGAGAGTATCGGAGCTTATGTACCTATTTTTGCTTTCTGCACTATTTCAAGTTACCTGTATTTTGTTAGTAGAGCTCCTTCCTAGAAACTTATATTTGGTTGTTCGCCTTGAAGAAAGTGTGCAAGCTATTTTTTTAGAGGATTTTATTGGGCTTAATGGAGTGCTGCTTGGAACGAATTAAGGAAGCTTTGCTAGGGCTTCCCAATGAAGTTCAGGCGATTGCAGGGCATTAGCTCTAGTGGATATTGCAGGTTTGTGGAGTGTTGATGAGTGACAGGCAATAAAAAGCCGACAGTAAACTGCCGGCTTGGTTAGATGACTGCTACTTAGTCGTTCTGGACGAGCGTGAGAGCTTTACGAGAGACTTCGTGAGCGGCTTTAGTTAGATTCTGCTTCTCTAGTGTATCTGCTAGGAATGCATAATCAGAGACGTCAGAGCGAAGCTTTAAGGCGATCTCAAAGTGGTCTTGGGCTTCTTGCCACTTCTCTTGACGGAAATAGAAGTGCGCTAATGCGCTATGCGCTGCGGCGTTATCTGGCTCTTTCTTCACTACTCCCTCTAAGAAAACCACGACAGGGTGGATATCTGGCAGGTTTAGATCTGGCAGTAGTTGATAAAGCTCAGGAGCCGGTTGTTTTTTCAATGCTTCTTTTAGCACAGTAAAGGCTTCAGCATCTGCTTTCCGGGCTATCAACTCACGAGCAAAACAGGCGACTAGGTGTGTGTCTTGTTTTACTTTGCGTGCAAGGCCATTCCAATGAGAGATAAGCCCTTCGCTACCCTGTTGTTGCGCTACTTCATTGAGTAAGCCGCACTGCGCCTTTTGAATCAGCTCTGCATGTTCTTCTTCCGTGATGAGTTTTGCTTTGGTTAATTGTGGCAAGAGGTCAATAAGAGGTTGCCACAATTTTAGCTGCATGTACGTTGTTTTCAGCAAGTTCAATACAATCGAATTACTCGCATACTGACCTTTTAACGATTGCAAAGTATCGAAAGCAGCCTCGAACTCGTTGTCGCGGATAAATTGTTTCGCTCGAGTCAGCTCCACTGCGAGATGAGCATTCTCTTGCTGGCTTGCTAGCTCTAGGTAGTGATCACGTTTTGCTTTATCACCTTGACCTTGAGCAGCTTCAGACGCAACTAAGTAACAAAGTAGCGGCATATCGTGATGATTTGCCCAACGAGTCACTTTTTTCTCGGCACCTTTCCAGTCTCCTTCAAGGAGTTTAATAATGCCTTCATTGGTGTATCGACGGGAATGGCGCATTTTGCGCACACTGAAGTAGTTCCATGTTGTAGAACTTGCGTAAACTAGCTTTTTAATTAGGTACTCAAGTAGAAAAAGACCTGCGAGTGCTGCGATAACGAATACGACCAATGTCGTTACGCTCATCTCGATCGTTTTCTCAGCGATGGAGATGAGTACATAGCCTTGCTGACCAGAAAATTGAGTGCCAACAAATAGTCCTGCACCTAGTACAACAAATAGGAAAATAAGACGAAACATTACTTATCCTCCATACCTGTCATCGTTGTGACTTCGCGACGTAGGCGCTCACGGATGACATCTGATAGTTGAGACTGACTTTGCAGTTTCGTTGGGTATTCCACTTGAATGTTTTGCTGGCTTAACTGGTTAACAGTTTTGTTGAACTCTTTAACGGAATTATCGTCTTGGTTGAAGAAAGCTAATGCCCATTTGTCGGCCGTTTTTAGAGACGTGGTGTAAATTTCACCTTGCTCTTGGTACACCGCTTTTATTGCGGTCTCCAATTTGGCTTTGATGTTTTCTTTTAGGTAAAAGTGTTGCTCAGGAGAAAGCAGTGGAATGACGTTACCATCGCGCGTGCGGAAGGTAATGAAGTTTTCTGAAAAGTCTTTCAGAGATGTCATTAAGTTATCTTGCCAGTTTGCAATATCTTCTGACACTTCAGTGTTCTCTACGGCTTCTGCTTCTGGGAGTAGTGCATTGGCGAGAGGTAGCTTGTCTACTTGCTGTTGCAGAGCAGTTAAGCGTAGTACCAATCCATCACGGTCAATCAGCGGGATAGTACGAAGTTTGGTGATATCGTTCGCCATTGCTTTACGTAGTTTGACGAGGCTAGGGTCATTCAGTGCTGCAATGCGTTGATCAGCACTTTCCATTAGTTGAGTTGCGCTTTCTACGTCATGTTCTAAGAACAGTTTACGACCTGCTAATTTGACGAGGTAATCGGCTTCAGCAAGTAGCCAGTCGTTTGGTCGGCGACCTTTCACATCGGCAACGGCAAGCTGTAAGCTTTCAATGCTCTTCTGTTGCTGTCCAAGTACCACTTCCGCTTTGTGTGTAACGGTCGTTGCTTTCTCGATGGTTTCTTCTTGTATCCGGCTGAGCTCTTGCTTCATGGAAGCTTGAGTGCTTTCTAGCTGACTTTTTAGTTGGGCGATCTGCGCTTGGTAATCGGCTTGCTGCTGATGCAGCTTGTATGCGAGGCCACCGCCAAAAATAATCGATAAGATGATAGCTACTGTGCCTAGTTTAACTCCGCGCTTGCCTTGTTTTTCTTCAAATTCGACTTTGGCTGGCTCGGCTGTTTTTGGGGGCTCGGCCACTTTTGGCTGTTCTTTTTTAGGGGCCGCATCCTGCTGCGATGTGCTTTTTTCGGCTATCGGTGCCGATGAGGTTTCTTCGGAAAGGTTTTTATCGTTATTTTTTTGGTCGTTATTTTTACTTGTCATGCCTATATCCTGTGTAGCTAGGGCTGGAGAGCCGCCAGTAATTCTTGGTTGGATGCGCTTCCCGTGCATCTCACCCGAGTGAACCCCCTGTGAAGTGCGATGTCAGCGATACGCTGACTGGGGATATACAACTCTTGTTGATTAAGCCAAGTCAATTGCTCTGACGTCAATTGGCTGCACAAATAATCCAGTTGCTCACCACTGGTGACGATGATCTGGTCAATTTGTAGGGTTTTCCATAGTGAGACACAGCTTACTGGATCGAATGGGATGAATTCTCTCTTGTAAGTCTCACTATAGTGAACTTTTGCGCCACGTCTCACCAATGCATCTTTGATCAGCTCTCTTCCACCGTTCCCACGAAGGATAAGAACCTGTTGTTGGGCCACATTATTGAGCTCTGGCAGTCGCAATAAATGTTCACTATCACTGACTTGGGGATAGTGTACTTTCTGTTGGGTACATTTGCTTAAATAGTGTGCTGTTTTTTGACCAACGGCAAGGTAAATGGCTTGTTTCGGCCATGATGTCTCGTTGCTGGCTAAGATTTGCTGTGCACATTGCACGGCATGTCGACTAACAGCGATAACAATTTGAGCTTGATGCAGGTGTTTAGAGAGGTGCGTGTCCGTGAGATCGGCGACAATGTCGATCAGAGGATGGTGATATGCGGAAATGCCGTGCCTTTCGAGCAGAGAGCAAAGCGCGTTGCCTTGCTCTCCCGGCCGAGTGACCAACACTGCCATGATTATTCGTGATCTGCGTACAGCTTAGTTAGGATTTCACGAGCGCCGTTATCCAGTAGTTCATTGGCTAACTGCACTCCTAACGTTTCGCCGTCTTTACGATGGCCACGGATTTCACCACGAACAATTTCGCTGCCATCTGGTTCGCCAACTAATGCGCGTAGCCAAATGTTATCGCCATCTAGCAGGGCATAGCTGCCGATAGGTACCTGACAGCCGCCTTCTAGCGTCAGGTTCATTGCGCGCTCACACAAAACGCGGTCTACGGTGTCTTGGTGGTTAAGTGGCTCAAGTAGCTTAAGCAGCCTTTCATCGTCAAGGCGGCACTCAATACCGACAGCACCTTGGCCAACCGCAGGTAATGATTGCTCTGGCTCGATAAAGCTACGAATGCGCTCTTCAAGCTTCAATCGTTTAAGGCCTGCCGCAGCAAGAATGATCGCATCGTATTCACCCGCATCTAGTTTACCAAGGCGAGTGCCCACATTACCGCGAAGCTCTTTAATGATGATATCTGGACGATATTCTTTCAGTTGGCATTGACGGCGCAAACTGCAAGTACCAACCACTGCACCTTGAGGGAGTTCATCAATGTTGCTATAGGTATTGGAAACGAAAGCATCACGAGGGTCTTCACGTTCACAAATGGTCACGAGGCCAAGACCTTCCGGGAAATCGACGGGCACGTCCTTCATTGAGTGAACGGCAAGGTCTGCACGGCCTTCTAGCATTGCGACTTCAAGCTCTTTTACGAATAAGCCTTTGCCGCCAACTTTTGCTAGCGGTGTATCTAAAATCACGTCACCTTTGGTCACCATAGTTACTAACTCGACTTCCAAACCAGGGTGAGCGGCTTGAAGGGCGTCTTTGACAAAGTAAGCTTGCCATAAAGCAAGAGGGCTTTTTCGAGTTGCAATGCGAATAGGTGTGGATTGTGTCATGATCTTCTCAATGCTGTTTGGATTTGGGTTTATCCTACCATTCTCATCAAGAAATGCTTACTGTTAGTTCGTTATCTCTGAGAGCTATGAATGGAATTACATGACGTTATGAAAATAGTGTGACTGGATTCTCAATTAGACTAAGGACTATTATTAGTAATAGGTAATAAGAGCGACACTACCGCGCGATTAATTTTGTGACTAAAGTATGGTTTTGCACCCTGAGTGGTGCGTGGGCGTGAAACTTTACCCGCACCAATAAAAGTGTTAAATTGATCACGTTTTTAGGCCGTTTTGGTTTAAAACGTCAGCAGATTTTCGTGATTGTTCAACCAAGGAATTCCCCTTGCAGGCTTACACCCAAAAAATCATTCAGCGACTAGATAATTTGAATCAGCAGCGAGTTGATCGCGCGCTGGCGCTTATGGATTCGCAAAGCCAGCAAGTCTTCCACTTGATTCCTGCCTTGTTGAACTACAACCACCCTGTGATTCCTGGCTATTACGATGCCGATGTCCCGTTTGGTGTGCATGGGCTGGCGCTAAATAGCATTCAGCAGCAATTCATTGATGACATTCAACTTGCGATTGGTCAGCCACTTAAGACGGCTGAGAAGCCGGCTATCTTGGGCTTATACACCATGGGCAGTACCTCATCAATTGGTCAAAGTACTTCTAGTGATTTAGATATTTGGGTGTGTATTTCGCCAGATATGGATTGTGACGAGCGAGAATTGCTGACCAATAAATGCTTGCTGATCACCGACTGGGCACAAAGCCAAGGGGTGGAGGCGAACTTCTTCTTAATGGATGAAGAACGCTTTAGAAGCAACCATTCTGAAGAGATGACGGGTGATAACTGTGGCTCATCTCAGCACTTACTTTTGCTTGATGAATTCTATCGCAGCGCGGTGCGTATTGCTGGACAGCGTTTATTATGGCAAATAGTGCCGCCAGAAATGGAAGAGTGTTACGACGAGTACGTTTCTCAATTGTGCAGTGAAGGTTACATTGACTGTAGTGAATGGATCGACTTTGGCAAATTGAACCGCATTCCTGCTGAAGAGTACTTCGGCTCGAACTTGTGGCAGCTATACAAAAGTATCGATTCTCCCTACAAATCGGTATTAAAAGCCATTCTGCTTGAAGCTTATTCGTGGGAATACCCGCATACGCAACTGCTAAGCATCGACACCAAACGTCGTTTCTTTGCCCATGAGCCAGATCTCTACGGTATGGATGCGTACTACTTAATGCTGGAAAAAGTGACTCGCTATTTAGAACGAATCCAAGACGACACTCGTTTGGACTTGGTGCGCCGTTGCTTCTATCTCAAAACCCATGAAAAGTTGTCGCGTGAACCGGATGTCGGTTCAGTGGCTTGGCGCCGTGAAGCGCTGAGCGACATGATTGCAAAATGGGATTGGGATGCCAGCGTTGTTGCTGAGCTCGATGATCGCCGCAACTGGAAAGTTGAACAGGTAAAAGTGGTGCATCATGCGTTGCTGGATGCGTTGATGCAGAGCTACCGTAATTTGATTCAATTTGCGCGTCGCAACGACATTACCTCCGCTATCAGCCCGCAAGACATCAGTATTTTGGCGCGTAAGCTTTACGCCGCTTTTGAAGTATTGCCGGGCAAAGTGACGTTGCTCAACCCACAGATTTCCCCTGATTTGCATGAACCGGATTTAAGCTTCATCGAAGTGAAAGATGGTGGTGTGAACAAGTCTGGTTGGTATCTCTATAAACAACCTCTGATCGCGCACCGCATTTTGGGGCAGCCATACTTAGAACATCATGAATACTTGAGCAAGTTAGTCTCTTGGGCATTCTTTAATGGTTTAATCACCGAGTCGACTCGTTTGCACGCGGTGGTGCGTGAAGCGCAACTGGATATCGATAAGTTCTACCAAATGGTGAGCGACTTACGAAATACCTTTGCGCTGCGTAAGCGCCGTCCGACGATGCAGGCATTAGCGAGCCCATGTGAGATCAGCCAGTTAGCGATGTTCATCAACTTTGAAAATGATCCTACGTCAGAGCTTTCGGGCCGTTCACTGAAAGTGGATGTGAAAAATACCGATATCTTCAGTTTTGGTCCGGAACATAAAAATTTAGTCGGCAGTGTCGACTTGGTTTACCGTAACTCCTGGCATGAAGTGCGTACGCTGCATTTCAAAGGGGAAACGGCGATGCTGGACGCACTGAAAACCATTCTGGGCAAAATGCACCAAGACGCGTTGCCACCAGAATCGGTGGATGTGTTCTGTTATGCGAAGAACATGCGTGGTGTGATGCGTAATATGGTCTACCAGCTTTTAGTGGAATGCATCGACTTACGCTTGAAGCCAGTAGAGCAAGAAAAACGTCGCCGCTTTAAAGCGATGCGCCTTGGTAACCAAACTTACGGGCTGTTCTTTGAACGTCGTGGTGTGTCGGTGCAGAAGTTAGAAAACTCCATTGATTTCTATCGCAGCATTTCTACTAACAAACTTAAAGGCTCGCCTCTATTAATGCTCGATCGTGAGCAAGAGTATCAAATGCCAGAAGCGGTGGATGGTTTTGCCAGTGAAGGTCTGGTGCAATTCTTCTTTGAAGATAATGAAGATGGCTTCAATATTTATGTGTTGGATGAGTCAAACCAAGTTGAAGTGTATCACCAGTTCAGTGGCTCCAAAGACGAGATGATTTCGTCTGTGAACAGCTTTTACACATCCGTAAAAGATGACAGTCGTGTTGCGTCGAAATTTATCAACTTTAACCTGCCGCAGTACTACCAGATTATCCATCCTGAAGAGGGCAATGCTTATATCATCCCTTATCGTAATGATGGTTGCTCGCCGCATCGTCCGACGAAAGCGGTGAACGCGTAATTAAACCCGTATCAATAAACAAAAAGAGCACTTCGGTGCTCTTTTTGTTTTGGTGACGATTGACGGACATTATGCCCAATCAATGGCTTCGCCCGCGTGCTTTTCACACTCTTGCTTCACCATTTCAAATAGCTCCATGCCCGTTTTTGAGCAGGTCCATTTATCTTCAATAAGCTTGAAGTGGAAACCACCAGATTTGGACGCTAGCCAGATCTCATGCATCGGCTCTTGGCGGTTAATGATGATTTGGCTGCGGTCTTCAAATTCCAATGTCATTACGTTGCCAGTGACTTCGTAATCAATGTCTGCGCCTGAATCATCGATGGATTCTTCGATGATTTGCATCTGCGCATCCACCAGTTGATGAAATTCAGTATCGTTCATCCGTCTATCCTATTGCTTTTCCTGAGTGTGGTGCGATTATAGGGGGCATTGATTCAATAATCACGATATGCGAAATGAAAAAATTAGTTACTGTGTTGTTTGTGATGGTTGCCGCGACGTTAGCGGGATGTGGCCAGTCTGGCTCACTATACATTCCAGATGACACTCAACAGAATGAGCAATCACAATAAATAACCGCGCCTTAGGGTGAAATTAGGGTTCAGCAGTCGAATAAAATAAGGGAAGCGAATTTTGGATTACTTCAACTATCAGGATGATGGCCAGCTTTGGGCCGAAGACGTCCCACTTCAAGCTCTTGCAGAGCAATATGGCACTCCTCTTTACGTATATTCTCGAGCCACGCTAGAGCGCCACTGGAAGGCGTTTGATAGTGCTGTGGGTCAACATCCTCATCTAGTTTGCTACGCGGTGAAAGCGAACTCAAACTTAGGCGTATTGAACGCACTGGCGCGTTTGGGTTCGGGCTTTGATATCGTATCAGGTGGTGAACTTGAGCGTGTGATTGCCGCAGGCGGTGATCCGAAGAAAGTCGTCTTCTCTGGTGTTGGGAAAACACCTGCAGAAATGAAGCGTGCTCTTGAGCTAGGTATCAAATGTTTCAACGTTGAATCTGAGCCTGAGCTAGAACGTTTGAATAAGGTTGCGGGTGAGCTTGGTGTGATTGCGCCAATTTCTCTGCGTATCAATCCAGATGTCGACGCGAAAACACACCCTTACATTTCGACTGGTCTTCGCGACAATAAATTCGGCATTGCATTTGATCGTGCGCCAGATGTTTATAAATTCGCGCAAAGCCTGCCGAACTTGAATGTGCAAGGCATCGACTGCCACATTGGTTCTCAGCTCACCAATATCGACCCATTTATCGACGCGACAGACCGTTTATTAGCCCTGATTGATGATTTAAAAGCGCAAGGCATTAACATTCGTCACCTTGATGTCGGCGGCGGTTTGGGGGTGGTCTATCGTGATGAGTTACCACCTCAGCCTTCAGATTACGCCAAAGCGTTACTTGGTCGTCTTGAAAATCACCAAGACTTGGAGCTGATTTTTGAGCCGGGCCGAGCAATTGCTGCGAATGCAGGTATCTTGCTAACGCGTGTTGAGTTTTTAAAACATACTGAGCACAAGAACTTTGCCATCATCGATGCGGCAATGAACGACTTGATGCGTCCTGCACTATACCAAGCATGGCAAGATATCGTGCCAGTTTCGCCGCGCACGGGTGAAGCACAGACTTACGATTTGGTTGGCCCTATTTGTGAAACCGGCGACTTCTTGGGTAAAGATCGCGCACTCGTTTTGCAAGAAGGTGATCTACTCGCGGTTCGTTCAGCAGGTGCCTATGGTTTTGTAATGTCTTCGAACTACAATACTCGTACCCGAGCGGCAGAAGTAATGGTGGATGGTAAACAAAGCCACTTAGTTCGCCAGCGTGAGGAGCTGACCAGTTTGTGGCAGCTGGAACAGATTCTACCGGAGTAACACACAACAAATGCATTTCCACTTTTCCAAAATGCACGGTTTGGGCAACGACTTCATGGTCGTCGACTGTATTACCCAGAACGTGTTTTTCTCGCAAGACCTGATCCGCCGTTTGGCGGATCGTCATACCGGCGTTGGTTTTGACCAATTGCTCGTGGTAGAAGCCCCTTACGACCCTGAAACTGATTTCCATTATCGGATTTTCAATGCCGATGGTAGTGAAGTCGAGCAGTGCGGGAATGGCGCGCGCTGCTTCGCGCGCTTTGTTCGCTTGAAAGGGTTGACCAATAAATACAGTATCAGCGTGAGCACCAAAAAAGGAAAGATGATTCTCAACATCGAAGATGATGGAGAAGTGACGGTCAACATGGGTGTGCCAGAGTTTGAGCCAAACAAAATTCCTTTCAAAGCCAAGCAAAAAGAGAAAACCTATATCATGCGCGCTGGTGAAAAAACGCTGTTCTGTGGCGCGGTAAGCATGGGTAACCCGCATGTGGTGACGGTGGTCGATGACGTGGATACTGCTGATGTCGATACATTAGGCCCGCTGCTTGAGTCGCACGAGCGTTTTCCAGAGCGCGTCAACGCTGGCTTTATGCAGGTGGTGAGTCGTGACCATATTCGTCTTCGAGTTTACGAGCGAGGCGCAGGTGAAACACAAGCTTGTGGTAGTGGCGCATGCGCGGCGGTAGCGGTAGGGATTCTTCAGGGTCTGTTGGATGAAAACGTTAAGGTTTCTCTACCAGGTGGTGAACTGCGAATTGCGTGGCAAGGTCCGGGTAAGCCGTTGTTTATGACCGGACCTACAACGCATGTATTTGATGGTCAATTGTCTTGCTAGTAGAAGAAAAAGGAAACGGTTTGTCTCAAGTAGAAGCAGATGCCTTAACGGCTGAAGTGGTGGCCGAGTACCTCAAAGATCATCCCGATTTTTTTGTGCAGCGTCCAGAGCTTGTGGATCGTCTATCTTTCCCACACTCAGACTTGGGTGCGGTGTCTTTGGTGCACATACAAATGAATCGCCAACGTCAGCGCATTGAAGAGTTAGAAGAAGAGATCACCACACTGATGTCGCTTGCGGCGAACAACGATCGCACCTTTTACGAATTTATGGATTTGCAGGGGCAGATTCTAAAGTGTGGTGACTTTAAACAAGTCATTCATTCTATTGAAGAGAAAGCTAAAGCACTTGGCTTACGCGCGTTTGTTCGATTGTTTAGTCAATGCGACGCATCTATTCAATTGAGTAAGGAAAGTTATCAACGTTTTGCGACCACCCACCTAAATGGCAAAGACGCGTACTTAGGACGTCTTCGCAAAGTGGATCGTGAAGCTTTGTTTGGCAATATGGATGTGCCGGAAATGGGGTCCTATGTGGTACTACCGCTCGTGAAACAGCAAACACTGGGCGTGCTAGCGTTCTCTAGTGAGGATGGCGGTCATTTTCAACCAGATATGGATACCTTGTTTTTGCGTCACCTATCATTAGTAGTGGCACATCTCGCTCAAACATTGGTATGGCAAAGTTACGATGACGACAACTCCCAACACTCCTCTGCCAAATAGTCTGCAAAAGCCTCTTGAGCGCTTCTATGAATTCTTACGAAGCGAAAAGGGGCTCAGCCTACATACTCAACGCAATTACAAACAGCAGCTAGAAACCATGGCGCAGCACTTGGCTGAAATGGGACTTAAAGATTGGTCTCAAGTGGATGCAGGCTGGGTGCGCCAATTAGCAGGTAAGGGCATGCGGGAAGGCATGAAAGCCAGCAGTTTAGCGACGCGCCTCTCATCGCTGCGTAGCTTTTTCGATTTCCTTATTCTGCGTGGCGAGATGTCAGCTAATCCTGCCAAAGGGGTTTCAGCGCCACGTAAAAAGCGCCCGTTGCCGAAAAACCTCGATGTTGATGAAGTGAGCCAACTGCTTGAGGTCAACGAAGACGACCCGTTGGCTGTGCGTGATCGTGCCATGATGGAGCTGATGTACGGTGCTGGCTTGCGTTTGGCTGAGTTGGTGAGTGTGGATGTACGTGATGTACAACTGCGCAGTGGCGAGCTTCGTGTTATCGGTAAAGGCGACAAAGAACGTAAAGTTCCATTCTCTGGCATGGCAACTGAATGGGTTGCCAAGTGGTTGAAAGTCAGGGGCGATCTTGCTGCGCCAGGTGAACCCGCCTTGTTTGTGTCTAAACTCGGAACGCGTATTTCGCACCGTAGCGTGCAAAAACGTATGGCAGAATGGGGACAGAAACAGTCTGTGGCGAGCCATATTAGTCCGCATAAATTGCGTCACTCGTTTGCGACACATATGCTCGAATCCAGCAATAACTTACGTGCGGTGCAAGAGCTTTTAGGGCACGAGAACATTTCGACGACCCAAATCTACACGCACTTGGATTTCCAACATTTAGCGCAAGCCTACGACCAAGCCCACCCACGCGCACGTAAAAAGAGCGGGGAGTGAGCCGAAGTATGAAATTTTATCGCCGTATCGAGCCTATTAAGGCCATGACCTTCGATCTTGATGACACGCTGTATGACAATTACCCGGTGATTATCCGTATGGAGCGTGAGTTGTTGGCTTGGTTGCAGCAAACACATCCTGCCGTGGCGCACATGGATAAGGCTGATTGGATGCAGGTAAAAAAACATGTGCTCCAGCAGAGACCGGGTCTCAGAAGCGATGTGACGCTTTGGCGTTTAGTGCAGCTAAAGCATGGTTTTCTTTCAGTTGGCTATGATGAAGCGCAAGCTCAAGCCGCAGCTGAAGAGGGTGTTCAGCTCGCTTTGGATTGGCGCAGTCAGTTTGAAGTGCCCCAATCAAGCTTAGATGTTTTGACACAATTGGGAGAGCGAGTTCCGCTCGTGGCGATCACAAACGGCAACGTCGATTTAGATAAAATTGGCTTAACGCCGTATTTTCAATGTGTGCTCAAAGCGGGGCCTGATGGGTTAGCGAAACCCGCCACCGATATGTTTACTAAGGCGAAACGGTTCTTGGATATTCCAGCAGAGAATATTCTGCATGTCGGTGATCACCTAACCACGGATGTGCATGGTGCAAAGTCGGCTGGTTTTGCGGCTTGTTGGTTCAATGATATGAATAAAAATGTCATTAACCATTCAAAAACACGTACTTTACCTGATATTGAAATCAATAGTTTGCAGCCGTTACTCACACTTTTTTAATTGCTTTCGCATTAATCCATTCTAATCTCATTTTGTGTCTAGAAAATCAGCGTAAAGCCACGTAAATTATTCACTATTAAGTAAAAAGAGTAACGCCACACGTCGTGGTGAAGATAGTGTTACGGCAGTGGTAGGCGCATGCGAGCTTTTTCAAAACTGGTTTATGATGTCAGTCAGTTAAATGACTTTTTAGTCACTTCTCAGTTCTCTTCAAGTAAACAATATTTGGTGCAAATATTGTCGACTCAATCACGCGACTTTGCGACCACACTTTCGGACGCTGTTTTATTGTTGCTGCCGAATGCTCATGTCATGGGGCATAGTACGCGTAATGTCATTCTGGAGGGGGAGATATTTACCTCTGGTTGCCTGATCAGTGTGACTGAGTTCGAACAAACCACGCTTACTTCTGCCGTCCAAACCTACTCTTACTCCCCCGATATTGATGGTGGAGAGCTCAAACGCTCGCTTCTGTTGCAGCATAATTCGCAAGTGATCCTCAGCTTTGCTGTGCAAATTGAACGACGTGACTATCCCTTGTTTCAAACCTTCGCCAGTGAAGAAGTCGTGATCTCTGGAGGGTTGGCGCAAAGTATTGATGATGGCTGTTGGGTGCTATATCAAAACCGAGTTTACGATAACGCTGTGGTCGCCGTAGCTTTGCACAGTGATACATTGAAGTTATGGACGGATGCGTATTCGGAATGGAACCCGATTGGCATGCCACATAAAGTCACCCATGCAAAAGGAACGCGCTTGTATTGCTTAGGTGAACAGAAAGCGTTGGACGTATACAAGCGTTACTTGGCGGATGGCCATGATGTGACGCTGAGTCAGTTGCTCAGCTTTCCTTTGTATCGAGAAAGTTTGGGGCGCAAGGAAGTTTGCACGGTAACGGAGCTGCACGCTGATGGCAGTATGAGTTTCGACAGGCCTTGGTGTCTTGGTGACGAAGTACAATTTTGCTATAACCACCCCTCATTAACGCTCGAACAGGTGCGACATGGTGTGGTTGAGTTAGCCATGCACCAACCTGAAGTCGTGATGATTTTTAACTGCGCGTCACGGTTAGACTTTATTGACAGCAGCGACGAAGTCCAAGCCTTCAAAGATATCGCGACGACGTTTGGTAGTTATTGTATGGGGGAACTGCATGGCGGTATTGGACAGCCAGAAATTCTTCATCACAGTCTGACGTATTTAGCGATGCGAGAGGGAGACGAAGTACAAGCATTGAACTTGCCTAAGTCGCCCGTTAGCTCCTCTATTTCACCATTGTTTAGCTTGATTCGAAATGCGATTGGCGACCTCAACCATATGAACGCGCATATGGGGTATCAACTCGATCGCCAAACGCGCAAGTTACAAGAAAGCTATCGGCGAGATAGTCGCACTGGATTACAAAACCGAGTCGCGCTGCAAGAGCGGCTGAGTAGCATTGATTTGGATGAGCACTTGCTGACTCTAAAGCTACTTAACTTCAGCCATATCAATGAAAAATACGGTTATAGAGTAGGGGATCAGCTACTTAAAGACCTCTCAATGCATTTTACGAATCGACTGCGAAAGCGTTTTGGCATGCCAACGGCTTTGCAGCTTTATAGTATTGGAGTTGGTGAGTGGGCGTTCATATTTAAAGCTGACCAAAGCAGCGAAACCATCAAACAGCACTTTACTCGTTTTGCCGACGCGGTAGAGCAAACTAATTTTGAGCCAATTGGTCTGCGCGAAATAGATTATCTTTCTATCTCGCTGTGCGGTGGCTTAGTGAGTCGTCGAGATTTTCCATCAGCTTCTGCGGATGAGCTATTGCTCAAAGGCATTGAAGCGAGGCGTTCCGGTGTGCGCAGTAATACCCATATCTGCAATGCGAAAGACATCGAAGTCAGTGAGGATGTACGTAAAGAGCAACTTGGATGGTTGAGTTGCGTCAGTAAAGCCATTCTCAAACAGAACATCATCACCTATAGCCAGCCGATAGTGCATGCGGATAGCCATAAATTGGCAAGCCAAGAATGTTTGGTTCGCATTTTGGAGGAGGATGGAACGGTGATTGCGCCAGGGCGCTTCCTGCCTATTATTTCCGATACGCATCTTTATACTCGATTGAGTCGGCACATGATCCATTCTACGTTACATTACATGCGAGATAAGCAAGGTGACTTTTCTATTAACTTGTCGCCGCAAGATTTGCTTAGTGATAAAACTTTAATGCTTTTAGAGCATGAAATTTGTCAGCTCAATGACCCTAGGCGAATTGGTTTGGAAGTGTTGGAATCTGAGCAAATCAAAGACTACGGTCGAATGATCGAAGTATGCAGTCATTTCAGAAGCTTAGGAGCGCGTATCATTGTTGATGATTTTGGCTCAGGCTATTCCAATATTGATGAAATCCTAAAGCTGGAGCCGGAAGTCATAAAGCTCGATGGCAGCTTGATCCGTGATATCGATAAAGACTTAAAGCAGCGCAAAATAGCTTCTCAGTTGGTGCGTTTATGTCAGGTGTTTAACGCGGAGACGGTGGCGGAGTTTGTCCACAATCGAGAGGTGTGCAAAATCGCGCAGGATATGGGCGTCGACTATCTGCAAGGCTACTACTTGGGTGAACCTACGCGTTTGTTTTAGTTGTGTTTCACGTGAAACCATTCCAATAAAAAACGCAGCCTTGGCTGCGTTTTTTTATTTTGAGCCATTCGGTTTTAGTTGAGTTAGCTCGGTGATTGCTTGAGGGCGTGTCCACTTTTTTCGGCTTGAAATAGTGCAAGGTAGTGAGCAAAGAATGTGAGCATTTTTTGCTGGTTATTTTGCTCGCCTAGTTGTCCGAGTAAATGTGCGGCGACTTCAAACGTGCACAAGTTGCCTTGTTGTTGGTTGCGTCGCAGCTGATATTGCGAGTCTGCCGATGCAGACAGCGCCATAGTAGGGATACTTTCTAACCAACGGCTCTTGTTGATCATCTTGCGCGCCTCTTGCCAGGTGGAATCCAAAATAATAAACAGCGGATTTTTGGTTTGTTGCTGGCTTTGGAGCGCCACATGTTCGAGTGTGACGCTTTCTTCACTTGGGAATAGAAGCACTGGATACAGCGACGGATCAGCTAATCGAGCGAGCAATTCTGCTGGTGGTTGTTTTCGGTCCCAGATTACTCGCTCAATATTGAGTTGGCACTGCTCTAGTAGCTGGCCGGTATTAGTATCACGCGTCAGTTCATTCGGATGCATCAACAGCAAGATGTTGTGCTCGCTGGTAAGTTTCGGCACCAGTGAGCACATACAGTTGAATTGAAAACCACAATTTGGGCACGGTTGCGACATTACAGACGAACTCCTTCGCGCACAGGGCTAACCCCATCCGAGAACAGACGCACGCCACTGATTTGGTTTGGCGTTGTCGTTGGTGCCATGCTTGGGTTGAGTGGGTAGCTAACCCCACTGTATTGCATCACGTGTTGGGCTGCCTTAGATCCGCCACCGCTGACATTAAAAATAAGATCTCGCCAGCCATGAGAGGTTTGTTGGCCGAGCATAATCGGGCTTTGTACCAGTGTGATGCGGCTATTGAAGCGCCACTCTTTTTCGTGATGTTCAAAGATCAGCAATGTACAGCCACCGGAACCACACCAATCCAGCTGTACTAATAGCTCTTCGTTACCATCGCCGCTGAGGTCGTAAGTTAGCCAACGGTACTGGTTGTTGTTGGGGTTGGTTTGGTGAATGAAGAAGTAGTTGCGCACGGCGGCATCTACTTTGGAGTCAAACTCCGCACTAGAAGGCACGTCTGCACTGCTGATGGGCTTGTTGGCGCGTTTCTCGGCTGGTTGCATCATGCCCTCATCACGAATGGTGGCTGGATAAAGCACTAAGCCGCCATCGGCAATCGGATAAACCAAATTGCCGACTTTTTCTTTGGTCGCTTTGAGCTGATTGCCTTCTCGCGTAAACAGTCGCTCTGACATCAGTCTTTGTTGTTGATGATGCGTCATGACGACTTGAACCTGAGACGGACTTAATTGTTGCCAGTACCCACGCTCGATTAACGGTGCTTGCCCATTGGCGTAACTGTATTTTGTTGTGGCGCTGTGGTCTGGGTTTAAGGTCATTTGCACCTCAAAACCTTGTGATTGGGTTGAAGTCGCGACATAGGTATTGGCCCAGCCAAGCGTAGCGTCCACGTTTGCAGCTGTACCACAACCTTGATAAGTGTCGCCATCATGTTTTAGCGTCGCTTTCCAGCCATACAAAGAATCACTCATCGTATCTGAGCAGAGGTTTTCTGTTAGGCGAAGTTCACCATCTTGTAGTTGATATGTGCGCTGGCGAGGTTGAAGTTGACTGCTCTTAATCGCTAATTTTGTGGTTTGTTTGCCGATTGGCTGGAATGTCAGTCCATTAGCCTCAAAGCTTGCCGACCAAGAAGGCTCATTGCCAAACACGCGAGTTGGTTTGTTTGGTTGCTGACAACGGTTTGGACTTTCCGTTGTGAGGAAGTTCACTTGTTCCACGACAAAGTTAGCATCGAAATCAGCAGAAAACCCATCGATGCCCGGTGGGTTGAGATGGCCGATAACCTCGCCATACATGGTCTGGTAAGGCTCGTTATTTAACTGAATTGCTCGTTGCATTTGCTGTGGTGACAGTTGTAACCAATATTGCTTGTCGCTGCCACAAGGCATGATGTATTGGCTCTCGTGACCGACGATCACTTTTCCACGTAGCATAAAGGTTTGAGGTTGAATGGTGTCAGGCTTATCTAAGGTGGCTGGTGGAGAGGTTGGGTCAGCAGCACCAGATTGTGGCGGCTGCGAACTACATGCTTGCAGAACCAGCAGAGTGACAAGCGTCACTGGGTTTTTCAAAGCCTTCATGTTATATCTTCCTCATTATTGTTACTCAATCGGCATCGGATGGCATTATGGCATATTGGTTATTTAAAACTGAACCAGATACCTTTTCTATTGACACGCTTCGAACCCAAAAGGTTTCATGTTGGGAGGGAGTTCGTAATTATCAGGCGCGTAATATGATGCGTGACCAAGTGAAGGTGGGCGATTTCGTCCTGATTTATCACTCTTCTTGCAAGAATGTTGGCGTTGCCGGTATTGCTAAAGTCGTGAGAGAAGCCTATCCCGATCATTTCCAGTTCGATCCTGAAAGTGATTATTACGATCCAAAGTCAGACCCAGACAACCCGCGTTGGATTATGGTGGATGTCGAATTCGTGCGTAAAACGACGCGAGTGATTCCGTTATCGGTGATGAAAGCGATGCCAGAACTTGAGAACATGCCATTGGTGAAACGTGGAAATCGCTTGTCGATCATGCCTGTGACAGGAGAAGAGTGGGAAGCGATCCTTGGCAAAGAGAAGTTGCCAAGTCAGCGATAAAAGAAAAGGGCTGCGAATGTGCAGCCCTTTGTTATTGTTTGGAGTATTGCAGCTTACAGCAAGTGATCTTGTAGGTAGTGTGCAACCGCATCTTCTGCATTGCTGCCAATCACTTCGTTATTTGGCAATGCTTTCATCACTTTCTCGTGTGATGTACCCATGACCAATCCTTTACCTGCCATCGACAGCATTTCTACGTCATTCATGCCATCACCAAATGCCACGCAATTTTCTAACGTGAGGCCGAGTTTTTTCGCTACCGCTTCAAGAGCATGGCCTTTAGACACACCTGCACTCATTACTTCCAAGCACCATGGTGTTGAAAACGCAATATTCAGCTTATCGCCAAATTGTTCACGTAGTTTGTTTTCAAACACCACCAAGCGTTCGTGGTCTTGTGCTGGGTGAGTGAAGAAGATTTTCGCAATACCGTCAGTTGGCGCTTGGTCTTCATCGAATAAGACGTATGTGAATTCGTCATGGAAATCACGCAATGTTTCGTCGTCTTTGTTCATCAACCAACTGTCATTTTGATACATGTGGATAAGTATTTCTTGATCGTGCTTGATCGTGTCGATCACGCCTTGAACCAGTTCTGCAGGGACATTCTCGCTGTACATCAGCTGATCTTCCTGGTCATGCACACGGGCACCGTTCGAGGTGATCATGTAAGCCGGAATACCGACCTGACGACGGATGCTCGCAACGTCTACGTGGTGACGGCCTGTTGCAAAGACAAAGGTGTAACCCTTTTCATGCAGCGCTTTTAGCGTCTCTTTTGAGTAAGCACTGAGCTGATGGTTTGGTGCGAGTAACGTGCCATCCAGATCAGAGGCAACGATTTTAGTGATCTCTTTGCAAGGTAGCGATGTGCTCATGAAGTCCTCGTAAACGGTTTGGATAGTGTGGAACAGGTGAATTGCAAACGGAGTACAGCAGACTGACTAGATCATGCTGCTCCGAATGCGGGGGAATTTTGGTCGGTTGCATCTACGTGGTTAAACGCAGCCAGACCCAAGCAGTGTACGTCAAAATGAGGATGAAAAAGAGGGTAAATCAATGTGCAGACATTTCCTCTTTAATCATGGCCGTGAAATGGTCGCCTAGAGTTCTTATTATGTTTTTTCGTTTGGCGATGATTTCGGGTCATTCATAAAGCGGAATATCGCATCGAGTGCTTGATTACGATACTGGTCGGTCTCGAATAAGATCTCATGCTGTGCGCCTTCGATAGAAAGTAGCTCCGCATGTGGGTTGGTTTTACGCAATTTATCGATGAAACGTTTCTGTGCCAGATTGCTGACAATACGATCGTTCCCAGCTTGAATCAGGAGCACCGGTACTTTGACTTGGCGAGTCAATAAAAAGCATTGTTTTGCTGCCATTAGCCCTTGCCATACCCATCGTGTGCTCGGTCCACCGACTTGCAGTTCCGGTTTTTCCGTATAGAGATTTCGGAACCATTGGTAGCGACCATAGCTTTGGCTGAGCGGGTTATCTTCAAAGGGTTTAGGAAAGTAGGCCTGATGTCCTGGCGCATAACGTGGCAAAGTGGATACCGCTGACATAATTTGTGTCACAGGAATCGCTATTGGCGATAAGTACCATGGCAGATTAATACCAAACATAGGCGCACTAAGAATCAAGCCGGTAAAGGGATGTCCTGGGTGAGTTTGCAGATAACGTGTAGCGATTGCGCCGCCCATGGAGTGGGCAATGATGAAACATTGCTGATAGTCGCTAAGGTCGTGTTTGTTTACGACCATGTCCATATCGTCAATATAATCAGTAAAGTCATAGACGTGACCCATATCTGAGTCAGACAATAGACGATCTGATAAACCTTGTCCGCGGTGGTCAAAGGAATAGACGTCGAAGCCTTGGCGATAGAGATCGTAAAACAGTTCTTGGTATTTCCAGGAAGATTCAATGCGCCCATTAACGATGAGCACGGCTTTTTTATGTTCTGGGTTGGTCAGTTTGCACCAGTAGATGTTCTTTTTCTCAGTTCCTTTAACAAAGCCTTCTTGGCGAGTTTGCCAAAGTGCCGCGATCGGACCACCAATTGCTTGCTCAAATAATGACTCTTGAGTATAAGTCAAAGGTGAATGGTTAGTAGCCATTAGTCGATTACCTGAAGATACGTTGTTTACGCGATGTATCATCGAAGAATTAGTGAGGAAATGCAATGGATACCCACGTCTGGTTAGCTTATGTAGTAACTGCAATCGTTTTTAGTTTGGCTCCGGGGTCTGGCACGGTGAACTCAATCAGCAATGGTTTGAGTTACGGTACTCGCAAATCTTTGGGGGCTGTGATCGGTCTCCAAATTGGTTTGGCCATTCACATTGCGTTAGTTGGGGCGGGAATTGGTGCGCTGGTCGCACAGTCGGCAACGGCATTTTCTGTCATTAAATGGGTTGGCGCGGCTTATTTGGTTTGGTTGGGTATCCAGAAATGGCGAGACACCTCTAGCTTGGTGGCGGCTGAGAGCCACAAAGACATGTCTGGCATGGCACTCTTGTACAAAGCTATTTTGATTAACCTGACGAACCCTAAATCGATTGTTTTTCTGGTGGCGTTGTTTCCACAGTTTATTGACCCGGCACAAGACCAACTGACACAACTGTTGGTGCTTGGTGTTACGACTGTTGTGATCGACGCGTGTGTGATGTTGGGTTACACCACCTTGGCGGCGCAAATGGGACGTTTTATTCGCTCTGATAAAATCATGGGGAAAATAAACAAAGTCTTCGGTTCAATGTTTATGGGTTGTGGTGCATTATTAGCAGCTGCAAAGTCATAAGCCATTTATAGGTCCTTCTTTAGCATGAATACAACGTATGTTGCTCGCCAGCCGATCTTTAACCGCAAAAGACAGACGCTGGGTTATGAATTGTTGTTTCGAGATGGGGAGAGTAATGCATACCCTTCGCATATTGAGTCAAACCGAGCAACATACCGATTAATTGTCGAGAATTTCCTATCTCTGGGTACTAACCCAGTGATTGCTTCTTCGCGATGCTTTATCAATTTTCCTCATCAAAGCTTGGTGCGCCGCTTACCGCGCAGCTTGCCAAAAAACAAAATCGTCGTCGAAGTACTGGAAACTTGCCAGCCGACCGATGATCTTCTCGATGCGATTCGCGAGTTGTATCGAGAAGGTTATTTGATCGCGCTGGATGATTTCACCTTAACGCCGGAGTGGCGTCGCTTCTTACCTTACGTGCACATCGTTAAACTCGATATCATGGCAATGGGGCTGGAAAAAGCGTGTGCGTTGGTCAAAGCTCACCTTGCTAAACGCGTCAAATACCACTTTTTGGCGGAACGTGTTGAAACCGCAGAAGAGTTTGAGCAAGCCAAAGCGGCTGGCTTTAAGTTTTTCCAAGGCTACTTTTTTAGTAAGCCATTAGTTTCGCAAACAAAATACGTGAGCCCTGAGCAAGTGTTAGCGCTACAGCTTTTTCGTGAAGTCTGCTCACCAGAGCCAGACTTTACTCGTATTGAAACCATCATTACGCAAGATGTCGCGTTGTCGTACAAATTATTGCGCTTTGTAAATACGCAAGCGCCAAACCTCGCTGTCGAAATCAGCTCGTTTCGTCAGGCCTTGATCTACCTTGGTCAGGATAATCTTAAGCAGTTTGTCTCCTTGGTCGTGGCGTCGTATATCTCTAGTAACAAGCCTCGAGAGCTGTATCACCTTTCATTACAACGAGCGCAGTTCTGCCAATTAATGTCGCGTTATCAGCCATTTTCTCACCTTAACGAACAAGGGTTTATGGTCGGTTTATTATCGATTTTAGATGCGATGCTTGATTTGTCGGTGGAATCTTTAGTCAAGCAATTGCCACTTAGCGAATCTGTACAACAAGCCTTATTACATCGCAAGGGGGTTTATGGTGCGCTGATTTCTCTCGAAGAGTGTTACGAGCGTGCCGACTGGTCAGGCGTTGAAAAAATTACGATGCAGTTGGGATTGTCTTTGGAAGAGGTCAAGCTCTCGTTAGGCGAAGCGGTTCGCTGGAGTCAAAACGTCGCAACCGCGTAAATTTCTGCCGTATCTTTATTCTCTCTAACCGTTCTTCTCTCAATCTTTATTGGCTGTTTCGATGTGAAACTTTTATGACGATTCTGGGATCACTCTTGACGACATTTCAGAGTTAAATAAATATATACGCATATCCATATATAGGTATGTTTATTATGCTTCCACATCAGTTTTTCAAGCTGTTATCCGATGAAACGCGCGTACGTTGTTTAATGCTGGTGGCCCGTGAAGGCGAAACTTGCGTGGGTGATTTGGCGTTTGCGTTGCAAGAGAGTCAGCCGAAAGTTTCTCGTCATCTTGCTCAGTTACGCTCCAGTGGCATCTTGGTGGATAAACGCCGAGGGCAATGGGTGTACTACGAGTTATCGCAGCAATTACCAGGTTGGATGCGTAAGCTGATTGAAGACTTAGTGGCATCAAACTGTTTGAAGCAAGAGTACCAAGACGACATCACACGCTTGCACGATAAAAGTCGTGAGGCTTGCTGTTAATAGCACACAGAGATTCAAGGTAGAAGATTAAAGGGTAAAACTATGACAATTAAAGTAGGAATTAATGGCTTTGGTCGAATTGGTCGTTTAGCACTGCGAGCGGCATTCGACTGGCCAGAGTTAGAGTTTGTGAAAATCAACGATGTCGCAGGTGATGCAGCGACGCTTGGCCATTTATTAGAGTTCGATTCAGTGCAAGGTCGTTGGCACCATGAAGTGCAGGTTGAGGGCAATGAACTCGTCATCAACGGCAAGCGCATCGCCACGACTCAGCAACGTGATATCGACGCCGTGAACTGGTCTGGCTGCGATGTTGTGATTGAAGCGACAGGTGTACACCGCAAAACCTCGTACCTAGACCAATACCTCGATCAAGGTGTGAAGCGCGTGGTGGTGAGTGCGCCAGTGAAAGAAGAAGGCATTGCGAACATTGTTGTTGGCGTGAACGATCATATTTTCGACCCTGAAAAACATCGTATCGTGACAGCCGCTTCGTGCACAACAAACTGTATTGCGCCTGTTGTGAAAGTCATTCATGAGAAGTTGGGCATTGAGCAATCCTCTTTCACGACAATTCACGATTTGACCAATACGCAAACCATTTTGGATGCACCGCACAAAGATCTGCGCCGTGCTCGTGCGTGCGGCATGAGTCTTATCCCGACCACTACTGGTAGTGCGACTGCGATTGTGGAAATTTTCCCAGATTTAAAAGGCAAGATTAACGGCCACGCGGTACGTGTACCATTGGCGAATGCGTCATTGACCGACATCATCTTCGATGTAAAACGCGATACCACAGCAGAAGAAGTGAACGCTTTGCTGAAAGAGGCGTCGGAAGGGGAGTTAAAAGGCATTCTTGGCTTTGAGGAACGTCCGTTAGTGTCGATCGATTACAAAGGCGACCAACGCTCAACCATCGTTGATGCACAATCCACCATGGTGGTTGGCTCACGAATGGTGAAGATTTACGCCTGGTACGACAATGAAATGGGTTACGCAACGCGCACCGCAGAATTGGTTCGTAACGTTGGTCTGGCATAACCGGAGTTCACAATGTCTCATCCTACATGGCAATTAGATTTGGACTCTGGTGCATTAGTCCTAACACCGTGCCCGGGTACGAAAGGCGTCGATTTGCAAACGTCTTTACAGCAATTAAAAGAGCTGGGTGTTCAAGCCGTGGTTACGGCATTGGACAATGCTGAGCTAGCAGCGAAAGACGTTGCGGCTTTGGGTGACACCACTCAGCAACTGGGCATGAAATGGTTCCAGATCGAGATTGAAGATGACTGCGCACCAAGTGACGAATTTGCGGCGAAGTGGCACCAAGCCAGTCCGGAACTGCATGCGATTCTTGCTCAAGGTGGCAAAGTCGCGATGCACTGCATGGGCGGCTCGGGTCGCACAGGTTTGTTTGCGGCTCACTTGCTGCTAGAGAAGAAATGGCAGTTAGAAGATATCGTGCGAGAAGTGCAGGCTCTTCGCCCTGGTGCGTTTACAAAACCGGTGCAGCTTGAGTACATCGAACGCGTGGCGCAAGACGCTTGATCAGCTTAAATAGCTTTTGGAACATCATGATCCAAAAGCTATTTTCCAGTTTATATAATGGAAAATAGGTCAGCAGTAAAACTAAAGATTTTAGTCTAAATTTTTGTTTTTATTGGTTATATTTGTCCATTTGTAAATTTCGGTGTGTTTGTGAATTCGAACTAAGGTTGTATCGCCTTATGGTTGGTGTACAGGTTAATAAGCATTTGGCACATGATGATCTAAATGCTTCTATCGCTGTACATAAGAGGTCAATATGATTTCTCAATTGAGCAAAAGTATTCGTCAGTACATGTTAGTGACGTTTAACTATTGGAACTTTACCGTGACCGACGGAGCGCTGCGTATGCTGGTGGTGCTCTATTTTCACGACTTGGGTTATTCCACGTTAGCTATTGCCTCACTGTTCCTTTTCTATGAATTTTTTGGTGTGGTGACTAATTTGATTGGTGGGTGGTTGGGCGCAAGGTTAGGCCTGAACAAAACCATGAACATTGGTTTAGCGATGCAAGTGTTTGCGTTGCTGATGCTCGCAGTACCAAATGCATGGCTGACCATTCCTTGGGTGATGGCAGCGCAAGCTCTGTCGGGGATTGCCAAAGATCTGAACAAAATGAGTGCTAAGAGCGCGATTAAAACGCTAGTACCAGACGAACAGCAAGGTGCGCTCTACAAATGGGTAGCGATTTTGACTGGCTCGAAGAATGCACTCAAAGGAGCGGGCTTTTTTGTTGGTGGCTTGCTGCTGTCTTGGGTGGGTTTTCAAAACTCGATGTTTATTATGGCGGGTGTACTTACATTAGTGTTTGTTTGCAGCATGATCTGGCTAGAAGCGGACATGGGTAAAGCAAAGAGTAAACCTAAGTTTCGCCAAATATTCTCCAAGTCTGAATCGATAAACATTTTATCCGCAGCACGCATGTTCTTGTTTGGTGCTCGTGATGTGTGGTTTGTCGTTGCTTTGCCTATTTATCTTGGTAGCGTGTTTGGCTGGGATCACTTGTGGGTTGGTAGCTTTCTCGCTACGTGGGTCATTGCTTATGGGTTTGTGCAAGGCTTTGCGCCGCGTATTACTGGCAAAGCGCAAGGTCGTGTGCCTGATGGTAGTGCAGCATTGGTGTGGGCAGGAGTCCTAGCGTTAATTACGGGCGGTATTGCTTATGGTGTGCAAATCGGCTGGCAGCCTGAGTTGGTAATTGTTGTGGGGTTAATGATTTTTGGTGCTGTGTTTGCCATTAACTCTTCACTTCACTCGTATCTGATTGTGAGCTATGCCAAAGGCGATGGTGTGTCTCTGGATGTTGGCTTCTATTACATGGCCAATGCGATGGGACGTTTGATTGGCACGGTATTATCGGGTTGGATCTACCAAGAGGCTGGTCTTGCGGCGTGCTTATGGGTCTCCTTTGCTTTCTTGGCGCTGACGACGTTGATTTCGATTAAGCTGCCAAAAGCTAGCGTTGCTACTGCGTAACTATTCCCAGTATTGCTATCTGTAGATGGTATAAATGGCTCCAAATCGGAGCCATTTTTGTTTCTTATGCGCCGTTGATGTAATCAAACTGTGTGGGTTTGGCATCGAGAGTGAATGCTGATGTTTGGTTCTCGTTAATTGATTAGAGTGGTGATGAAATCCCCGTTGTAGGTCATTGTTGCGTTAAAAATAAGCAAAAACAGATTGTTAACCATTTCACTGGCTGAGATTTACCCTATGCTATAAACGATAAGCGACTCAAAGTAGGGAAAGGTATGAGAGAAAGGGTTCTGTTTTTTGATTTATTGCGCTGCTTTGCTGCGGTGGCAGTGATCGCCATTCACGTCTTGGCCCCTTATCGAAATGAGTTAGGAGTGATCCCGTTTGACCAATGGTTGACGGCGGTAGGCGTTAATAGCGTTACCCGCTGGGCGGTGCCAGTTTTCATTCTGATCACCGGAGCGTTGATGCTCAGTGACACTCGACCATTTGACGGTAAGTATTATATCAAAAGGCGTTTAGGCAAAGTCTTAGTCCCATTTCTTATTTGGTCGATGTTTTATGCATACCTCTCTGGCTGGACGGCTCAAGGGTTTGACTTTGAAACCGTAAAAGAGGTGTTAAGCAATAGCCCATTTCACGCAACGTATTATCACCTCGGTTTTTTCTATTACTTTATACCGCTGTATTTTGTGATTCCGTTGTTCCAATGGATGGTACGCAACGTTGATGACAATGTGTTGTATACCTATCTCGCATTTTGGATTTTCACCAGCACGCTGTTTTTGTTCAAGATTGATGGTCCGTGGAGTAACCAAATGTGGCTCTACATGGGTTACCTTCCTCTGGGGTATGTTTTATTTCAAAAGGTGCCTTTGAACCGCTCTATGGTGACCTTATTTACAGGGTTTGGTCTCGTCGCGTTGGCTGTGACATTTACTATGGTCGTGACAAACAGTCTAGAGGCTGAGAAGTACACGGTTGGACGCTGGCTATCTTACAAAACACTGAATGTCATTCTAGCAGCTTCGATGATTTTTATGATCGGTCGTTACTTTGGGGAAGGCTTGTCACCAAAAGTACAAAAAGTGGTGAGTGTGATCAGTCAGCACAGCTTGGGGATTTACTTACTTCACCCAATTTTCTTATGGCCGATGAAAGCGTTTGGTTGGTACACCGGACATCCCGCATGGGTGATTCCAGTCTGGATCATTATCAGTGGAGCTGGAGCCTTGGCGATGAGCTATCTCTTTTCTCGCTCTGCCAAGACTCGTTGGTTACTGCCTTAACGTTTGATGGCGAAGTGAAGGAATTTGTTACCACGATAGGTTAGCGTTCCTTTATCTCCAGGGTTGAGTGCATGGTAGTAGTGCACTCCAATTTGGAACTCTCGTTTAGGGCCAATAGAACCGCGCTGGACATAAATCCAATATTCTTGGTCGTCTTGGCCTGGTGGTGCATCTGGGATGTCGATAGCTTGCTTATCTAAAATAGTTACCTGTGCACTTTGTTCTGGAGCGTCTTCGCCCACATAGTGCTTGCTATAGAAACGAAAAAATACCCATGCGCCCAAAGCAATAAGGGCGAACAGGGCGACAATAAGTGAGATTGGCATGTTAACCTCCGATGTTTCATTGAGCTCTATTCTACAGAACTCATTGATGAAACGATGAGTTGAGATAACTTATTCATAATCTAATGAAAGGGACATGAATTTTATTCGGCGCACTTCACGGTTTACCTCAATGGGGGCGCGATGAAATCGTTGCTTCATCTGCAAGCTATGTCACTAAAGCTGAACTAAGTAGCTTTCACTTGTCTGGCTATATGCGCTCAAGGGCACAAATTGAAAGTAAAATTGCACTTAACGGCTCGAAAAAGCTCTAAATTTATAGAAGAATAAAAATAACGAACACGGGAAGGGTCTAGTAAGGAGGGTTACGATGTCAGATATTGAAAAAGTAGTCATGCGTACCCGAACGATCGAAAAACTTTTGCGTACTCAGTACCATGCAGAAGGGAAAGGGTTACACCAACTTATTAATAGTTGTGAAGAACGTTTACCACATGACGTGATAGCGAAACTTCGTTTTATCGCTACTGTGCGCAATAAAGTGGTTCACGAAGACGATTATAAGCTGGATGATCGGAAAGGCTTTATGGCGGCATGTGACGCTTGTGAAAAAGAGCTAACGCCAAGAAGCTCTCGTTTTATTTGGCGTGCAGCAATTTTGCTAATGACGTTGATTACGCTCGCCGCTCTTGGTTTCTACTATATGCATTGGGATATCTTGTCCAAACACATACAGTAGAAAAGCACAGATAAATAAAAAAGGACGCATTTGCGTCCTTTTTTATTTTTAATCAGTAGGTTAGTACATCATTGGCAGTGTCATTAAACCCACAACCACTGCAATCATTACCAGCCCTTGTTTTTGAGAAGATGAAATCATAACACTACCCCTTAATCTTTGATGAACTCGATGAATTTAATATAGCACTGTTTTTGGGGTTTGATCAACATATGCTCGATAATCTTTTCAAAAAATACACTTAACTTGTCTTTTTTTACGTGTTTTTGACTAATAAAACTGTGTTTTTTGTGTTGTATTTAAAATGCCCGCATTGTGTGATTGTTGTTCGTATTTTATTTAAGTGTATGATTTTAAAGTGTCAATATTGGTTTGTTGTTGGCTTGGAAATTGTTTTTTGTTTCGGTTGGTATGTTGATTGCCGATTTTGTCTGTGTTTCTCAAAAATTGAGAAAATAAAAAGATGTGCTATGGAGGTGTATCATTGAGTTGAGGTGTGGAAGGAGAATTTTCTTATCTAATGAGAAAATATGGGCTTAAAAAGTGTTTAGTAATTTGATGGTTTATGAAGTCGGTGTTTTCGATGGTTATTGAAAATGTGGCTTTATTTATCATTAGCTTACGTTCGTTATTTGATGTTTTTGTTATTGAGTTAAGTTTGATTTTTCATGTTGTTCTAATCTGTTCATCGGTGGTTTCTACTATCTTAGCTCGCTACCAAGACGATTTTCTGTTTTGTGTCTGTTATTTATTCTTGTTGCCTGTGATGTATACAGTCTGATGGTTTAGTCATCAGTTTTTGACGTGATGGGTTACCAAGGCCATTGGGCTGCTTTTTAGTTAAATGGCCTGACTTAGCGCGGGTTATTGTGCCGTGTGATTTGATGACCTTGGCTCATGGGATAGGGCTCTGCCCCATATTTATGGCCGTCATTAAGGCTCATCGACTTAATTGTTGTGCAGACTGAGGGTTACAAAATGTTTCGAATCGCTAGCGAGATCCAACTTTCGCAGATTGTGTCTTTACATCAAAACTGGTCTACCTAGACTAGCGGCGAGTTTAAGTAAAAGGTGTATACGGCATGTGGAGTTGGCTGGCGATAGGGCTATCAGGTGTGTATTCCGTGTTGGGAGCAAAACAAGCTAACCCGACACAATCCCTCGTGTTTAAAATCTTTACTCTGCTACTTCTTCTTGTGTTGGTGTTAACTCAAGGCGCATCCGCAACATATACCTACTGGATTGCGGGTGGACTTATTGTGTCTATGGTGGCAGATACGCTGCACTCGTTTAAAACTCGCAAGCTAATTTACTTTGCTGCGTATTTGCTTGCTCAGGTGTGCTACAGCAAGTCATTTTGGGTACAGCTTAATGGTGAGATTGTCTGGTGGCTGTTGGCCCTACTGCTCGCAGCGAGTATCGTGGCGTTCTTTTTGTTGCTACCTCAACTCGACTCTCTGGTGTTTCCCGTTGTGATCATGGGGATGATGCTGGTTCAGCTTGCTTGGGCGGCGGGTGAAGTTTGGTTGCAGGCCCCGAGCTATGCCAATGCTATCGGTTTCAGCGGAACCCTAGTTTTGATCTATTCGGCGTTGGCGTATGCGATACACGGTTACCGAAAACCGATGAAACACGCCTATCTGTGGGTAAGTGGCAGCTACTTCTTTGCCCACGCCCTCATTGTTGCCTCTATCATTTACTAATTTAAGTCAAAGCAGCTCACGAAGATTTCAGTAAACTGGACGTATTGTTCTTGATGACTGGAGTCAATAATGAGTGAAATCCATGCCCACGAGCTGCTAAACCTACTTCGAGAAACGCCAATGGATCGCGAAGCGCTGGCACAGCACTTTGGCAACACCGTTCGCTTTCACACCTGTAAACTGAATGATCTAGACTTAGATGCATTGCTAGCATTTTTGCTCAAGCGCGACAAAATCCGTGAGCTTGAAGGTAAGTTTGTGGTCAATATGGCGCGTGTCTGCAATCACTAAGCGGCGGCTATAATGCGAGGGTGAATATGCTGTTTTCGCCCTCAGCCATGTACTCACGTTGTCAGTTTGCTATACACTGGCCGCCATTTTTTAGGTGAGGCCAGAATATGGACATTCTTTCTGCAGCGACCATGCTGTTTCTAATCATGGACCCTCTCGGTAATTTGCCGATTGTGTTGTCTATTCTCAAGCACATCGATCCTAAGCGTCGCCGTAAGGTATTGATTCGTGAACTACTGTTTGCCTTACTAATCTTAATGTTGTTTCTGTTTGCAGGACAAAGCATCTTAAGTTTTTTGCATGTCCAGCCAGAAACGCTCAGTATTTCAGGTGGCATTATTCTCTTCATTATCGCGATTAAGATGATTTTTCCGAGCGCTGGCAGCATCACTGGACTGGCGGCAGGCGAGGAGCCCTTTATTGTTCCGGTGGCCATTCCTATGATCGCCGGCCCTTCCGTGATTGCAGCATTGCTTTTGCTATCTTCACAGCATCCAGAAAAAATGTTGGAAATGTCCGCATCAGTTGTGATTGCGTGGGGCGCAACATTTTTTATTCTAATGTTTTATGGCTTCTTTAATCGTTTGTTGGGCGAGCGTGGCTTAAAAGCGGTAGAGCGTTTAATGGGCTTGTTGCTGGTGATGATCTCTACTCAAATGTTTTTGGATGGTGTTAAGAGCTATCTTGGGTGATGGAATAAACGTAATAAAAAAGCCGCTCTTGTGAGCGGCTTTTTAGTATTTGGGCGATTACATCATGTGTTTTCGACGAATATCGAGCAGGGCAAAAATACCAAAGATCAGGATTGAATATTTTTCCCAACTGCTCATTTTAATTTTGTCGCCAAATGCGCCAATGAAGATGGCCATTTGTAAACCGTGCATGATGAACAAAAAAGCGGTCATGATGTACAGCGCAATTGCGGCATTACCGGGAAACGGCATAAAGATATTGAGGATCAATACTAACCAAACAAAGGCGATAGCCGCTTTGGCCAGCAGAATTAATGCTTTCATTTAAGTGTCCTTTTAAATCGAGGCGTTATGCGGAGGTACGTTCATACAGACGGTAACTCACTTGGCCTGCTGTTTTTTCTCGATGTAACTGCCAGTTTTCTGGTAAGTCGGCAATATTGAGTTCTTTTTCTGTTTCAATATAAATCATCGCGTCTTCCGCGAGCCAGCCATTTTGTTCTAGCAGAGCCACTGTTTCATCCAATAGTCCCTTACGAAACGGTGGGTCAATAAACACCACATGGTGCGTAGTACCCGGCTGTTTTAAAAAGCTCAGTGCGTCGGTATTCACTACTTGGATGTTGTTCGCGTTAAGAGACGCCACATTCTTCTGTAACTGTTGGAAAGCTTGTGGGTTCAGCTCGACCATGGTCACTTGCTCTGCTTGGCGCGAAGCCGACTCAAAGCCTAAGCCGCCGGAGCCGGCAAATAAGTCGAGACATTTTGCCTGCGGCACATCTTGTGCCAACCAGTTAAATAGCGTTTCTTTGACGCGATCTGTCGTGGGGCGTAAGCCTTCAGCATCGTGTACAGGAAGTTTTCTGCCTCTCCATAAGCCACTAATAATGCGAACAAAGCCCGTTGTTGGCTTTTTTTGTGATGAGTTTTGCTGGCGACGTCTTACCATAGATTTTTTGACCGCTAATAAAGTGATACTATATCTAATCGCCCAAGCAGTGAGCTTGGAGCTTGGATACAGCCCAGAATATTCAAGATGACAGAGTGTAACACTAATAAGATTAGAATTACCTAATCGGAAAGTTTTCAGAACTTTGTCATTAGCCTTTTTTAGACAGATAATAATCTTGTCAAAAAAGAGTCATTAATAGATAAAAGAACAATCTAGGATAGCCCCAGATGACGGAAAAAAAGAAGCGCGGATTACTTTCGTGGCTAGGTTTTGGTGACGAAGAACAAAGCCCAAAACCAAAAACTGAAGAAACAGTAAAAGAAGAAGCAGTGGAAGCGCCTTCTGAAGAGCAGCAAACCGACGCGGCTGCTGAGCAAGCGGAAGCAACGCCAGAACTTGAAGAAGAATCGAAAAAAGCGGAGGCTGCCCCAGCAGAAGCAGAAGCAGAAGCAGAAGCAGAAGCAGAAGCAGAGGAGCCAGAAGTCGTATCGGCCGCGCCTCGTGTTCAAGAACAAGAAAAGCCAACAGAAAGCTTTTTTGCTCGTCTTAAACGTAGCCTAAGCCGAACAAAAGCAAATATTGGTGCTGGCTTCTTCGGTCTATTCAGCGGTAAGAAAATCGATGAGGACTTATTTGAAGAGCTAGAAGAGCAACTGCTTATTGCTGATGTGGGCATGAATACCACAACAAAAATCATCAACAACCTGACAGAAAAAGCCACACGTGGCGATCTAAAAGACGGCGAAGCCCTTTATGGTTTGTTGAAAGAAGAAATGGCTGAGATTCTTTCTAAAGTCGAGCAGCCACTAGAAATCGATAGCAACAAAACGCCTTACGTTATCTTAATGGTGGGTGTAAATGGCGTGGGTAAAACCACGACCATCGGTAAGCTTGCCAAGCAGTTCCAAACTCAAGGTAAAAAAGTGATGCTTGCAGCGGGCGATACTTTCCGTGCCGCAGCGGTTGAGCAGCTACAAGTGTGGGGTGAACGTAATAATGTTCCTGTGATTGCTCAACATACTGGCGCAGACAGTGCTTCTGTTATCTATGATGCGATTGAAGCGGCAAAAGCACGTGGTGTGGATGTTGTGATTGCTGATACAGCGGGTCGTCTACAGAACAAAGCGAACCTAATGGAAGAGCTGCGTAAGATTGTACGTGTGATGAAGAAAATTGATGACTCAGCACCACACGAGATCATGCTAACGCTAGACGCAGGTACAGGGCAAAATGCCATTAGCCAAGCGAAACTTTTCAGTGATGTTGCCCCTCTAACCGGGATTACCTTGACTAAGCTGGATGGTACAGCCAAGGGCGGAGTAATTTTCGCTATTGCTGATCAGTTCGGTATTCCAATTCGTTACATTGGTGTGGGTGAAGGTATCGAAGACTTGCGTCCATTTGAAACTCAAGAGTTTATTGACGCACTGTTTAGTCGTGAAGAATAAAAAGAGTTAGAGGAAATCAACGGTGATCAAATTTCAGCAAGTGAGCAAAGCTTACCGAGGTGGTCGACAAGCACTGCAAAAAGTCGATTTTCACCTGAGGCGCGGTGAAATGGCGTTTTTAGGCGGGCATTCCGGGGCTGGTAAAAGTACCTTGCTGAAATTGATTTGTGCGATAGAGCGCCCGACCGATGGGAAAATCCATTTTAATGGCCACGACATCACGCGTATTCCAAGCAAAGACATCCCTTTTTTGCGCCGCAATATTGGGATTGTTTTTCAAGATCATCGCCTGTTGATGGATCGCAGTGTGTACGACAATGTCGCTCTGCCAATGCGTATCGAATCGATTTCTGAAAACGAAATCAAACGCCGCGTTTCTGCGGCGTTAGATAAAACGGGCTTGCTTGATAAGGCTCGTTGCCTGCCGAGCCAACTCTCTGGTGGTGAGCAACAACGCGTCGGTATTGCCCGTGCTGTGGTCAATCGACCAACGTTGCTGGTGGCTGATGAGCCGACAGGTAACCTCGATCCCGAACTATCCAATCGTGTATTGCGTTTGTTCGAAGAATTTAATCGTGCGGGAGTGACCATCTTACTCGCCACGCACGATGTGGGGTTAGTAAACACTCGCCCACAGTATCGTCATTTTGAATTAAACCAGGGCTTCCTAAGTGAGGTAGAAGACTATGGCAGGTAACAAGCACTCCCAAAAGAAGGGCCGCAGTGCCAAGCGTGCAAATACCGATGGTTTTTTCTCTGTCCACGCAAAACAAGCAAAATCCTCTTTTAGCGCCTTATGGCAACGACCTTTAGGTAATATCCTGACCCTAGCCGTGATTTCAATGGCTCTCGCTATGCCAGCTTGTTTGTATCTACTGGGGAAAAACGTCGCGGGTGCCGCGGAAGATGTGGCATCTCCCTCGCAAGTTAGTGCTTACTTAGTAGAAGGCATGCCGGATGCACGTGTGATGGTTCTCAAAGATCAAATTGAAACTTGGCCTTTGGTAAAAGAAGTAGAATATATTTCTCCACAGCAAGGTTTGTCTGATTTGAGCCAATATGCAGGATTCGATCAGGCTATCAGCCTTTTAAGTGGCTATGCGCTACCCGGTGTGTTGGTGATTACGCCAGACTCGGAGCTAAAAAGTGATATTCAGTCATTAGCCAAAAACGTTCGAGAGCAACAAGATGTGACCGATGTGAGACTTGACGAAGACTGGCTGGCGCGTCTTGATGCGATCAAAACTCTCGCGAGTATTATTGTCATTACTCTGACAGTGTTGATGCTCGGTGCGGTATTTTTAATCGTTGGCAACACGTTGCGATTTAATGTGCTGGCGAATAAAGAAGAGATTCAAACCATGAAACTGATCGGTGCGACGGACAGTTTTATTCTGCGCCCTTATTTGTACACGGGTATGTGGTTTGGCGTATTAGGTGCCACCATCGCGTGGTTGGTAACGGCTTTAGTGACCATTGTTATGAATAGTGCGGTGGAAGATCTTGCTGCGTTGTACGACAGCCAGTTTCGCCTGATTGGTCTAAGCTGGGATGAATCTTTGCTATTAATCATCATTGGTAGTCTTTTGGGATGCATTGCGGCGCGCTTTTCTGCGCAACGACATTTAAAAGAAATTGAACCAGTTTAAGTGATGAAGGTCTTACTACTTGGATTTTATTAGCACTAGCTAATCTGGATCCCTTGTTTAGACCGAATGTTTATGGATAATTGCTTCCCCTTCTTGAAACTTGTTCATTTTGAGTTCAAGATATCGAAGCTAAATTTGCAATGTAATGCTCCAGATCAGAGATTGATGAGGAATTGAATGACAAAAGAAGCGTATCCGATGGCTCTAGTCACGCAAGATAGCCTTGATAGCTATATTCGCTCAGTAAACAGCTACCCAATGCTGACTGCAGACGAAGAGCGTGAGCTGGCAGAACGATTACACTACAAAGGTGAGATTGAGGCTGCAAAAGGTCTAATTCTTTCGCACCTACGATTCGTTGTTCACGTTGCTCGTGGTTACTCTGGCTACGGTTTGCCAATGGCGGACCTTGTGCAAGAGGGTAACATCGGTCTAATGAAAGCCGTTAAGCGTTTTAACCCAGAAGTAGGGGTTCGCTTGGTGTCTTTCGCTGTCCACTGGATCAAAGCAGAGATCCACGAATACGTGCTACGTAACTGGCGTATCGTGAAAATTGCGACCACGAAAGCGCAACGTAAGTTGTTCTTCAACTTGCGTAAGTCGAAAAAGCGCTTGGGTTGGTTTAACAACGGTGAAGTCGAAACCGTTGCGCGTGAGTTAGGTGTTGAACCTTCTGAAGTTCGCGAGATGGAATCACGCTTAGCGGCGGTGGATTCGACCTTTGATATGCCAACTGACGAAGACGACAGCTCAAACGCTTACACAGCGCCAATGCTGTACCTAGAAGACAAATCGTCTGATGTGGCTGACAACATCGAAGCTGCAAACTGGGAAATGCACACCAACAACCGCTTGGGTCATGCATTAGCGAGTTTGGATGAGCGTAGTCAGCGCATCGTGCGTTCTCGTTGGTTAGATGATGAGAAAGCAACATTGCAAGACTTAGCTGATGAGTTCGGTGTTTCTGCCGAGCGTATTCGTCAGCTAGAAAAAAACGCAATGAAGAAACTAAAATTGGCCGTGGGTGAATTTTAATTTCCACTGCTAATTGAAAGTAAGATTTTCATAGAAAGCCGAGATCATGTGATCTCGGCTTTTTTATTGTCGATCGAAAATCGATAGCGTTTGCGATCCGGATTTTATGTGCTACCTGTGTATAACTCTGTGAAGTAATTATTTATCAACTGTTCGAAACCCGGACAAAATAAGGGATTCAAGCACTTTTCCATCTGGGGATAGTTATAGATATACACACAGTTAGATCAGGATCATCACTACATATTGTGGATCAAAAGATCCAAATACACTTTATCAACGCAATTCACAGCTTTATCCACAAATGGTTGGAATGTGTACACTTTTGAAAACCCTGATTATCCATGTGTCTAAGTTTGCCGTTGGATAGGTTACAATAGCGGCAGTATACCCAAGCGGCTTCAAATATAGATTTTATGCTGTACCACGGGTGCTGATTAGCACGTTAGGTTCGAGGTTGCTTGGGTATATTAATAAGAGAATGAGAAAGTAAATGGATCAGTTTAAGCATATCGATGTACAAGGTGCGCAAGCGCTGCTCGAGCAGGGTGATGCGAAGCTTGTAGATATCCGTGACCCTCAATCGTTTGCCGTTGCGCATGCGGAGTCCGCGTATCATTTAACTAACGATACGATCGTTGCGTTTATGGATGAAGTGGAGTTCGAACAACCCATTCTGGTGATGTGTTACCACGGCATTAGTAGCCAAGGTGCGGCGCAATATTTAGTTAACCAAGGCTTTGAACAGGTGTACAGTGTGGATGGTGGCTTTGAAGCCTGGCATCGAGCAGAACTACCGATAGTGAGAAGTTAATGAAGAGATTGGTAACGTTAAATAATCCACGTATGGCGCAAGCCTTTATTGATTATATGGCCTCTCGCCAAATTGACATCGAAATGATGCCAGAAGGAGACGGGCAATTTGCGCTGTGGCTGACTGATAGCCAGCATGAAATAGAAGCGGAAGCCGAACTTAAGCAGTTCCTTGCTAACCCGTCTGATTCAAAATACAGCGCCGCCTCGTGGGACGTTGCCGATACTCGCAAGAGCACCTTTCATTATTCTAGCCCGAGTATCATGAGCATGGTCAAAGCAAAAGCCGGCCCAATGACTTTGCTGATCATGACGGTGTGTACCATCATCTACTTGTTACAAATGTTTGGCTTTGGCAATGGCGTGTTTAAGTTGTTGCACTTCCCAGCCTTTGAGGGACAACAATGGCAAGTGTGGCGATGGCTAAGCCATGCGTTACTGCACTTTTCAGTGACTCACATCGTGTTCAACTTACTATGGTGGTGGCAGTTGGGGGGCGACATCGAACGTCGTCTCGGTTCCGGTAAGCTATTGCAACTCTTTGTGGTGTCGGCAGCGCTTTCTGGGGCTGGCCAATTCTATGTTGAAGGGGCAAACTTCGGTGGCTTGTCTGGCGTGGTCTATGCACTGCTTGGCTATTTGTGGATATTGGGGTACCGCTTGCCACATTTAGGCCTTACGCTACCCAAGCCAATCATCGTTTTTATGTTGGTATGGTTAGTTCTTGGTTTTGTGCAGCCGTTCATGGCGATTGCAAACACCGCTCACTTAGTGGGTTTACTGTCGGGGATGGCGATTGCGCTGTTTGATTCAGGCAAGATGAAATACCAACAGCAAGCCTAAAGCTGAAATGAAAAGACCGCTCAAGAGCGGTCTTTTTTATGTTCAAAACGATTTGGGTTTATTGGTAAAGGTATTTTGTAAACAACAAATCGGCAATGATGGTTTTACCTGTTTCGGGCAAAAGTGTTTCGTTGAGGGTCGTCACTAAGGTTTTGCGCAGATCTTCTCGGCCAGAAAGGGACTTAATAGTATCTTCTGTTTGCTTACCCAGTAATTCAATCACTGCATCGCGAATCAAAGGTTGGTGATGCTCAACAATCGATAAATCTTGTTGGCTCATTACCATGATGTCGATGCGCACTTGCACATAACCTAACTTTTTGCCTTTGGTGTAAAAGTTAGTAGTCAGATCAGGCTCAAGGGTAAAGTATGCCAACTTAGGTCCAGCTTCTTCCGTTTCAGCCCAACTTGGTGCGGCGAACAGTATGGTTAACGCAAAAATAATTTGGGCTATATAACGTTTGTACATATTTCTAACTTTTCTTTCTCTGGATCGCGATATTCGAATCGCTTCAGTCTTGATACAATGGGCCGTCTATAACAAATAACGGAACTTACGGTTACATACATTACTATGGACGGTAAGTTGTTGCTTTATTGTACGCATAAAGCCTCCAATTGAATACTAGTATGAATCAGCCAACATCACTCTATCTTGCTTCTTTATTGGAAGTAGAGTGGCAAAACCCCGACGAATTCGAATTTCCAAATGAATTTGCCAAGCACTGGCTTGAAGAGCAAGGGTCTTTGTCACGTCGTTTAAAGCAACACTGCCAAGCATTAACGGTAGAATTGCTACAAAATCAGATCGTCACTGCGGCGACGTTAAAACAGGACGAAAGCCAGTTATTGTCCGAACAAGATTGCTTACTGCGAGAGGTAATTTTGTGTGGTGACAATGATAACTGGGTTATCGGACGGACATTAATTCCTCGCTCAACCTTAGTTGATCAGCAGTATGATTTGGCTCAACAAGGGGATATCCCATTAGGACTAACAGTGTTCAGCGCAGACAACGTTGAGCGAGACTCTTTGCAAATGGGATGGGTAGCCGTACCAGAAGGACGTTTGTTAGCGCGACGCTCAAGGTTGTGGATGAATCACAAACCGATGCTGGTCGCCGAGTTATTCTTATCTAATTCACCAGTTTACGCTAAGGAGACAGTGTAAATGTCCGCAGAAAAAGCCAAAGCATATTGGCAACTGATGCGCATGGATCGCCCGATTGGTTCACTGTTACTTATGTGGCCAACGATTTGGGCGCTAATTATCTCAGCCCAAGGGATGCCGAGTTGGGATGTATTTATCGTGTTTGTATTGGGTGTATTCCTAATGCGTAGCGCGGGGTGCGTGATTAATGATTTTGCTGACCGCAAAGTCGACGGCCATGTAAAACGTACCAAACAACGCCCACTGCCATCAGGGAAAGTGACAGCAAAAGAAGCGATTGGATTATTTTTGGTTTTGGGTATCAGCTCATTCTTGTTAGTGCTGACCATGAACCCGTTGACGATTCAGCTATCCTTCGCTGGCATCGTGTTGGCGTTCATTTATCCATTTATGAAGCGTTATACTCATATTCCACAACTCTTTTTAGGCTTAGCTTTTAGCTGGGCAATTCCAATGGCGTGGGCTGCACAAACCGGGGAGCTACCACTGATAGTTTGGTTTGTGTTTCTGATTAACGCTTTATGGACCATTGCTTATGATACTCAGTATGCGATGGTCGATCGCGATGATGATTTAAAGATTGGCATTAAATCGACGGCAATTTTGTTTGGTCGTCATGACAAGCTTATTATTGGTGTGTTGCAACTGATTACGCTCGCGATGTTGGTTTGGTTAGGGCAGTTCTACCAATTGGGGCAAAGTTACTACTGGACCCTTTTGATTGCAGCGTCGTTGTTTGTTTATCAGCAGCACTTAATTCGTCACCGTGAGCGGGAGTTGTGCTTTAAGGCTTTCCTCAACAACAACTATGTTGGCATGGTGATAGCGATAGGGTTATTGGTCGCATTTTGGTAAGCGAAGAAATAGCAAAAAGGCATCCGATTGGATGCCTTTTTTCTTATTTTGGAAGAAGGTAAAACGGTTACGACTGAAGTTGATGAATACTCTCTTCGATCGTCAGTTTCACTTCTGGATAAAGCAGAGTGAATAGTAATCGTGCAAATTGCTGCGTTTTCTTCGTGTCACAGTTACCATCGTTATCGAGGTATTTTTGCTGTTTGAGCGTATTGAACATAGCGGTAAACACACCTTTATCGAAGAATTCTGGCGCATTAATACCGTGTAAGCGTCCTAAACGTTGAGCAATATCTTGGCTCTTCTGTTCTAGGTCCGATTTACCGAGCTCAGGGTAAGCAACAAGCAAGTTCATCGCGATAGAGTAGCGCTGCAGTGTTTCCGTGATTGTACGACCTAACAGAACCAAAGGCTGGTTGTTCGACTGATTGATCTCCAGCTTATCACCATCGAGGCTAATCATTTTCTGATCGGCAAACTCATGCAGTGTTTTAACGACCAATTCATCCAACTCGTCTTCTTGATAGCTTAAGAACAACTCTTTCTTCAAGAATGGGTAGATTTGCGCCACATTCGCTTGAATCTTTTCTACCGAAAGGTTGCGCTGACGAATGATCATCTGAGCAATTAATGATGGCAGAGCAAACAAGTGGATGATGTTGTTGCGGTAGTAGGTCATCAGGATCGATTGGCTACGATCCAGCGAAATGATGTCACCCATGCTATCGGTTTCAATCACGAACTTATCAAGTGAAATCGCATGATCGACCAACTCCTCGGCACTTTCGGTAGGGATAGTGGAGGTGCTTGAGTAAGGATTGTTTTTGAGTAGCTTTAAGTAACACTCAATCTGGTTGATCAGCGAGTCACGAGAAAGTGCACGTTGACGAGAGGCAAGCAGTGCGGTTGCACATAAGGTCAACGCGTTTGCCGCCGCCGCATCGTTGATGTGCGTCATCATCTTGTTAGCAAGGTCATTGACCACAGGATTCATCCATTGTGGTTTGTTACCACCCATGCTGTCGATGTCTTTCGTCCATTCAGGAGCGTGCTCGTTCAAGTATTGGTTGAGCTGAATTGGCTCACCGAAGTTCACATAGCCCAAACCAAAGTTACGCAGTTTACGCAGAGTACGCAGTACAAGCCCTGCGTTTTCTTTCTCTTTGCGTTTGCCACGCAGCTCTTTCGCGTAAGTGCCCACTTCCATCACGTGCTCGTAGCCGATGTAGACCGGCACTAGCGTTACTGGGCGGTTTAGACCACGTAGCATTGCTTGGATGGTCATAGCCAGCATACCCGTTTTCGCTTGCAGCAAGCGACCTGTACGTGAACGCCCCCCCTCACTGAAGTACTCGACTGAATAGCCTTTGGCAAACAGCTCGGCTAGATACTCACGGAAAATGGTTGAGTACAGCTTGTTGCCTTTAAAACTACGACGAATAAAGAAAGCCCCACCACGACGGAAAAGAGGACCGGCCGGGAAGAAGTTCAGGTTAATGCCTGCCGCAATGTGCGGAGGCACCATGCCTTCATGGTATAAAACATAAGACAATAGTAGGTAGTCCATGTGACTACGGTGACACGGAACGTACACAATTTCGTGGCCGTCTTGAGCTAAACGGCGCACCGTTGAGGCGTTATTGATGTGCAACCCTTGGTACAGCTTTGTCCATAGCCAACTCAGGATGCGGTCGCCGTTTTTCACTAGACCGTAGGAGAAGTCGGCGGCGATTTCATCCATGATGTCATGGGCTTCTTTACGTGCCTTATCAATCGAGATGTTTTTGCTTTTGGCTTCGTCAGCGATCGCCAGTTCAATAGCTGGGGATTTTAATAAACGAGCAAACAACACTTGGCGTTGTGGCAGGTTTGGGCCTGAAGCCGCAAGTTTTTGGCGAGAGAAGTGGATACGCGCCACGCGAGCCAATTTGTGCGCAATTGCGCTGTCGGTACCGTGAGAGTCTGCCATATAACGCAGAGATACCACGGGACTAAAGCGAACCAAGCAGTCGCGTCCTGCCGCCATTACCGCTTTCGCCTTTTGCGGGCCATTCATTGGCTGAAGGTAAGGCTTTTGGTTTTCTTCTTTACCTGGTTTACGACCCCAAAGCACGGTTGCAGGGATCATTTGAACGTCCAATTCACTGTCCAGTTTATGCAGTTCCAGCAAGTCTGTGAACAGAGAGACAGAGTCGGTTGGGACATCATTATCGTTGTTCATCACAGTTGGACGCGCAGCGATAAAGACGAAACGGTTCAGCGTTTTGCCATTGATTTCCAGCGGACTGAGCGGGTCGGGTAGACCAAGGCTCATGGCTTGTTTTTGCAGTGTCAGCAAATCCACGTTCGAGCGGAACGGTAGGGCATATACAATCGGCTTAGCGAGGTCGATATTCAGATCTTCAATCGGGTTCGACGGGATTGTGGTGCCCTTTACCAGTACCGATAAAGGTAGTTTTAGTAATGAACGTGAAAATGATTGTCCAGAAGACATAAAGTTCACAGCCTCAATAGGTATTCAAACAGGCCTAACCTTATTTCAGTGTCCGCTTTGCATGTCTTCTATAGAAAAAGAAATGAGTACGGCAAAAGAAATAAGCCTAGGCGATAAAATTTAAGCGCAGCAAGGATACCAGAAACTGGTCAAACCTTTTAATTTTATTGGCTGTAAATTGGTCGAACTCCTAAGTTGTTGCTTTACTTTGATTAACTGAAAAGGCGGTGTTTTAAACGCATGAATAATGAACTTAGTCAGCAAACGAAGTGCACTCCACAAATAAATTAAAAAACAACCAATTGGGTTTTCATTTGAGCATTTACTGGATATACTCACAGTTAACTGTATAAAAAGACAGGTGAGACATGAAGCCGTTAACGCCACGCCAACAACAAGTCTTCGATTTGATCAAAAGTAAAATCGATGACACCGGAATGCCACCAACTCGTGCAGAGATTGCGCGTGAGCTTGGCTTCCGCTCTGCGAATGCCGCAGAGGAACACCTAAAAGCGCTTGCTCGTAAGCAAGCAATTGAAATTATCCCAGGTGCATCGCGTGGGATTCGTATCCTACTTGATGACTCTGCCGCTAATGACGAACAGGGCTTGCCTTTGATTGGTCAAGTTGCTGCGGGTGAGCCCATATTGGCTCAGGAACACGTAGAAGCGCATTACCAAGTCGATCCTGCGATGTTCAAACCGCAAGCGGATTTCTTACTTCGTGTAAATGGCGAAAGTATGAAAGACATCGGGATTATGGATGGTGACTTGCTCGCGGTGCATAAGACCCAAGACGTGAGAGATGGTCAAGTTGTCGTTGCGCGCGTTGATGATGATGTGACTGTGAAGCGTTTGGAGCGCAAAGGTTCAACCATATTACTTCATGCTGAGAATGAAGAGTTTGCCCCAATTCAAGTGGACTTAACGTCTCAGCATCTTACGATTGAAGGCTTAGCCGTTGGTATTATTCGCAATACCGATTGGATGTAAGTGTGTTTAAGCAGCCCAGTTCATCTGGGCTGTTTTGTCTTTTCTCTTCTTTTCTTTTCTCTTCTCTTTTTCTACTTCCTCCAAAAAGCTTGCTTATCATCTTGACCTTGTTTGTTTTGAGCAATTTATAAGCTTGATAATGTAATTGATATTCATTATCATCTTTATTAATGTCTATGTTTTCTCTCTGGCGCAGGAAATGCCCATGTCTCAGTCTAAACATCAAGTTCCTAACCATCTATTAAAGCCACTGTTATTGCGTAGCCGTGAAAGCATGGTCGACAATGGCTTGGTGTACGATCCGATAGCTGCTAAAGCGTGTTTGAGTTGTAAGATGGCGCCGGATTGTTTGAGTGGTGATATTGCGCAGAAGCAATTGCTGCACGTGACGCTGACTCAGCTTTGTGACCAGCAGGTTAGTCACTTCTTACAGCAGTATCCCGATGCTTGGATAATCAATGTTGGATCTGGGCTGGATACCCGCTTTTATCGTTTGGATAATGGACGCTGCCATTGGATAGAGCTGGATGTGACGGAAAATTTGGTATGGCGTCAGCGCTTGTTCCACAAAAATGAACGTTATGAACATCGCTGTGGCAGTGTGGATGAAATGTCGTGGCTAGAGACGTTAGCCATTCCAGAGCAAGCACCAGTACTCATTTTATGTGAAATGGCACTGCTCGATTGCACAGAGCGCCAAGTCGCGAAATTTATTCAAACCTTGGGTCGACATTTTGTCTCTGCTGAACTGTGTATGGTGCTGGCAGGAGATTTAACGGAAACCAAGTGGGGACAAAAGCTTGGCTCTGATCGCTATGCACATGGCTTTGAAGCGCCCGCAGAACAGATATTGCAATGGTTACCATGGGCACAGTGGGTGAAAGCTTTTTCGCCATTCGATCGATTCTGTTCTCGTTGGAAAGCTTGGCAGCGTTGGCTTAATAAGATTCCAATGTTGAAGCATCGCCTCACGCCAGTCCTCGTTCACATCAAGTGGTAATTGGCTAGTCGTTAAGCGCTCAGGTACACTCGTCGATCTTACTGATGAGGTGCCTGTGACAAATTCAATCTTCTCTCCTTTATCTAACCCAAAAGTTCATCGCCAAGTCTTAGCTTTAGCGATACCTATGGTGCTGTCGAATATTACTGTTCCATTGCTCGGTTTGGTCGATGCTGCGGTGATTGGTCATCTAGACCACGCTTGGTATTTGGGCGGTGTTGCGTTGGGCAGTACCATGATCAGCGTGACATTTTGGCTGCTTGGTTTTTTGCGTATGTCGACTACTGGGTTGGCGGCGCAGTCCTATGGCGGTGAAGACCGAAAACAACTTGCCTTGGTGTTTATGCAAGGCTCACTCATGGCGCTACTGTTTGCGTTAGTCTTTCTTATTGCCCATAACCCGATTGCTGATTTGATCTTTGGTTGGAGTGACGCCAGTGCTGAAGTGAAGCACTACGGCATGCAATATTTCTCTATCCGAGTGTGGAGTGCCCCCGCAGCGCTAATGAACTTTGTGTTGTTGGGGTGGCTGCTCGGAACGCAAAATTCCAAAGCACCAATGTGGATGGTGATCATCACCAACGTGACTAATATTGCCCTCGATTTGTTGTTTGTGATGGGTTTGGGGTGGAAAGTAGAAGGCGCTGCGTTGGCATCGGTGATTGCTGACTACTCAGGCATGGGCTTTGGTCTCATGTGTGTCTGGAAAACCTGGCGAGAGAGACAATTACCATCACCTCAAAAGTTGCTAGCCAGCACTCATCACGGTTTAGGGCGCTTCGTGAAATTGAATCGCGATATTTTCTTGCGCTCTTTGTGTCTGCAAGCGGCTTTTAGCTTTATGACGTTCCAAGGTGCGAGCTTTGGTGATGAGGTTGTCGCTGCAAATGCGGTTCTGATGAGCTTCCTGATGATTATCTCGTATGGCATGGATGGCTTTGCTTACGCAATGGAGGCCATGGTCGGGAAGGCGATTGGTGCCAAAGATAGGCAACAATTGAGTGCATCGCTTGTCGGCACTTTCTTTTGGAGTTTGGTTATTTGTTTGGGGCTGACCGCGCTCTTTGGTTTGGCGGGATCGCAGTTGATCGCCATGATCACTTCAATTGAGGCAGTACAACAGCAAGCTGCGGTGTATCTACCGTGGCTGGTGGTGATGCCACTTGCGTCGATGTGGTGCTTTCTATTGGATGGCATTTTTGTCGGTGCAACCAAAGGCAAAGACATGCGCAATAGTATGTTTGTCGCGACCAGCAGTTTCTTCGTCGTCTTTTACTTATTCGCCGAGTGGGAAAATCACGCGCTGTGGTTTGCAATGACGAGCTTTATGTTGATGCGGGGGGTTGGTTTAGGGGTTATCTTTCTCTACCAATGGCGCAAGGATACCTTCCTCGCACAATGTTGATATAAAAACAGCAGGTCCAAGCCTGCTGTTTTTCCGTCTGCTATCAAGAAGCATAGATTAGAACAAGCGGTTCAAACCATTCAATGCAGCGACACGATACGCTTCGGCCATCGTCGGATAGTTGAAGGTGGTATTGACGAAATACTCGATGGTATTCGCTGAGCCTTTTTGCTCCATAATGGCTTGACCGATGTGGATAATTTCCGCGGCACGTTCGCCAAAGCAGTGAATCCCTAAAATTTCTTTGGTTTCACGATGGAACAATATCTTCAAGCTGCCGATGTCTTTCCCTGCGATCTGTGCACGAGCTAGATGCTTGAACGAAGAGCGTCCTACTTCATACGGTACTTTCGCAGCTGTTAGCTCTTGCTCGGTTTTACCCACAGAGCTAATCTCTGGGATGGTGTAGATACCTGTTGGAATATCATCAATCAGATAGTTTTCTGCCTGACCTTTCGTAATGGCTTGTGCGACAAATCGCCCTTGGTCATAAGCGGCGCTTGCAAGGCTAGGGTAACCGATGACATCGCCTACAGCGTAAATGTGCTCAATATCGGTTTGGTAGTTACGGTTTACTTTTAGTTGTCCGCGAGAATCCGCTTCCAGACCCACTGCACCCAAATTCAACTTATCGGTGTTACCTGTTCGACCATTCGCATACAACAAACAGTCCGCCTTCATCTTCTTGCCAGATTGTAGGTGAATAATCACGCCATCTTCTGTGCCTTCGATTTTTTCATAGGTTTCATCATTACGAATTACCACACCGCTGTTCCAGAAGTGGTAAGACAGTGCATCTGACACTTCGTTATCCAAAAACTCCAACAAGCGGTCGCGGGTATTGATAAGGTCTGTCTTCACTCCAAGTCCGCGGAAGATAGAAGCGTATTCACAACCGATAACGCCCGCACCGTAAATGATGATATGGCGAGGATCGTGCTTCAGGCTCAAAATGGAATCACTGTCGTAGATGCGCTCATGCAAGAAATCTACGTCGTTAGGCTGATACGGACGAGAACCCGTCGCGATGACAAACTTATCCGCAGAATAGATTTCTTCTGTACCATCGCTTTGCATCACTGCAATAGAGTAGTTATCGATAAATCGTGCGGTCCCGAACAAAAGTGTGCATGAGTTACGGTCATAAAAGCCCTGACGAAGTCGAGTTTGCTTATCAATGACCGATTTAGCATGACCTAAAATGTCAGAAAATGTTGCATGAACGCTGGTGTTGTTTCGACAAAATAGCGGGTTGCTATTAAATTCGATGATGCGGCTAACGGCATGACGCAGAGCTTTTGATGGAATGGTACCCCAGTGAGTACAACCGCCGCCGACACTGCTTTCTTTCTCGACAATGGCAACATTCAGTCCCGCTTTGGTTAATCCCATTGCAGCCCCTTCTCCGCCAGGGCCACTACCGATTACGATCACGTCATAGTGATTAACATGCGCCATTATGCCTTCCTTGTTATATTTGCTTAACATTGCTTTAGCGCGATTTTAACTCATTTACTCTATTGGTACACGTAATGCCTGTTAGAGAGTGGAAGTGATCACGCAGAATCGAACAAAAGGATGATTTGGTATGTTGTATGTCTATAAATTGCATCGAGAACATTGCAATTAGATGCATGCCAATAGTAACGTTCTCCGCGCTCAGAGCGAGCGAAGTAACATATCTTTCTCCGTAGGAGCAAATTGCGTTATATTGAGGCTCTTGTACCCTACAGAAAAAGAGCAAGTTAAGAATGAAATCGATGGGAATCCGCGCACAGCAAAAAGAGAAGACACGTCGATCATTGATCGATGCGGCATTTAGTCAATTAAGTGCGGATCGCAGCTTTTCCAGCCTTAGCTTGCGAGAAGTCGCCCGAGAGGCAGGGATTGCACCGACTTCTTTTTACCGTCACTTCAAAGATATGGATGAGCTAGGCTTAACCATGGTTGATGAAGGCGGTTTGCTACTACGTCAACTGATGCGTCAGGCGCGTCAACGTATTGTGAAAGAAGGTAGCGTAATTCGTACCTCGGTCGAAACCTTTATGGAATTCATTGAAAGTAGTCCGAACGTTTTTCGTTTGTTGTTGCGTGAGCGCTCCGGCACTTCTGCTGAATTTCGTACCGCTGTTGCTCGAGAAATCCAGCATTTTGCGGCAGAATTAACCGAGTATTTAATGAGCACCGGCGTGACCAGAGAAGAGGCGTATACTCAAGCAGAAGCGTCTGTGACTTTGGTTTTCAGTTCGGGGGCTGAAGCTTTAGATTTAGATCGACGTGAGCGCGATGAACTCGCCGAGCGATTGATCATGCAATTGCGAATGATAGCCAAAGGGGCCTATTGGTATCGCAAAGAACGTGAACGTAACCGATTAAAAGGCGGGATAGAATAATGTCGAATGGAAATAAATCTGAAAAGAAAACGCTGATTTTGGCACTGGTTGCAGGTATGTGTGGTGATGCTTTGTTGTCATGGTTGACCATGAGTGAAGTATCGTTTTCAATCTTCCCATTGATTGCACTCGTACTGGCTGTACAAGCTCTTTACCAAGAGTACCTAAATAATCCGGTATCAGAAGATATCCCATTAGTTGGCTTGGCGTGTTTCTTCGTAGGTGCGTTTGGCCACTCTGCGTTTATTAAAGCGCAATACCCAGAAGCAGGCTCAAACTTCTTTGCGATCATGGTTTCAATGATCTTACTCGCATGGATTGGTAAGAAGCTAGGGTTTGTCAGCAAGAAGACTTCTGCGGAATAAGCAAAACGAATCAAATACAAAAAAAGCGAGCCATTGAGCTCGCTTTTTTGTATTTGACGCCGTGGGTTACGCTTTGCGTTCCAATAGCACGCCCGCTTCCATATGGTGGGTATAAGGGAATTGGTCAAACAGAGCAAAACGCGTCACGTTGTGTGTTTCGCATAGAATGTCCAAGTTCTCTTTTAGAGTCTCAGGGTTACAAGAGATGTACATGATGCGCTCGTAACCTTGCACCATTTTGCACGTATCGACATCCATCCCAGCACGTGGTGGGTCGACAAAAATCGTGTTGCAGTTGTAGCTCTTCAGATCCACACCTGCATCTTGTAGACGACGGAATTCACGCTTACCCTCGATCGCTTGAGTAAACTCCTCTGCTGATAGACGTAAGATTTGTACGTTATCAATCTTATTGGCGGCGATGTTGTACTGTGCAGATACAACCGATGGTTTGGCTAGCTCAGTTGCCAGGACGCGGTCGAAATTCTGTGCCAAGGCCAGCGAGAAGTTACCGTTACCACAGTAAAGTTCTAGTAGGTCACCAGTGCTTTCTTGGGTACAGTCGACAGCCCATTCCAGCATCTTCTCTGCGACTTTGCCGTTCGGCTGAGTGAAGCTGTTCTCTACTTGTTGGTAGATGTAGCTTTGACCATTTACATCGAGCTTCTCGATCACGTAGTCGCGGTCTAGGACAATCTTCATCTTACGAGCACGACCAATGATGTTTAGATTGAAGCCTTCATCATTTAAACGCTGTTTAAGGGCTTTCGCGTTTTCAATCCACTCTTCATCAAGTTGGCGATGGTAAAGCAGTGAAACCAGAATCTCACCACTTAGCGTCGATAGGAAATCCACCTGGAACAGTTTACGACGTAGCGAGTCGTTGTCTTTCATCGCTTCAACTAATAGCGGCATCAGGTCGTTGATCAGACGGCTTGCTGCAGGGAATTGGTCAACTCGGTATTTCTCACGAGTTTCTTGGTTGAACATGATGTAGTAAAGATCTTCGCCTTCATGCCAAACACGGAACTCAGCACGCATGCGGTAGTGCTGCTCTGGTGATTCAAACACTTCCAGTTCTGGCATGTTGTATGGCGCGAACATATCCGTGAGACGTTCGACTTTTTCAGCCAGTTGTTCTTGGTAGCGTTGTGGGTTTACATCAAGAGTAGCCATGATCTTACCTTTTATGGTGCATTCAATTTAAGAGCGCAGATTTTATTCAATCTCAATAGGATGTCCAGTTTTGTACTGGAATTGATTTAAAGATAGTGCGTACAGACAGAGTAGAAAGCAAAATCAATCAAAACGTTACAACTTCTAAGGACAATATTGGCTGGACAAATAATCAATAGCTGAATAATATTTGCCTCAAGTTGGTGCTATCTAGCAATCTAGATGGCTGAAATGGGAATCTGGTGTGAATCCAGAACTGACGCGCAGCGGTAAAAGAGAACGAACGCTCATCAGACACTGCATTAGTTTATGTGGGAAGTCGAGCAAGTAGGCGGTACACCCGTGCTCTTGAGTCCGAATACCTGCCAACAACTGAGCCACAGCACTGGACTGTCATGACGACAGGGCTCGGAAGGAATTACGCGATTTAGGACAATACAATGAGAAAATCCGCACTGGCGATCACTTTGGCATCGCTGCTTTCACCTGTCTCTTATCTACAGGCCCAAGAAACCTCCACTGACGAAACCATCGTTGTTACTGCAAACCGTTTTGAGCAAGCCGAAAGCCGTACGTTGGCAGATGTCGAAGTGGTTACTCGACAAGACATTGATCGCATTCAAGCGAAAACCCTACCAGATGTGTTGCGCCGTCTTACGGGTATTCAAGTTTCACAAAATGGTGGTCGTGGTCAGTTAGCGTCTTTATTTGTTCGTGGTACCAGTTCCGACCAAGTTCTAGTACTGGTTGATGGCGTACGTTTTGCGCGTGCAGCTAAGGGCGCTGTGGACTTTAACCAAATCCCACTGACTTACGTTCAACGGATTGAGTACGTGCGTGGTGCGCGTGCGTCACTTTATGGTTCAGAAGCGATTGGTGGCGTGATCAACATCATCACCATTGCACGTGCTGACGAAGAAGGAACGAAGTTAAGCGCAGGTTTAGGTAGCTTAGATTACCAAGAATTGAGTGTGGCATCTGGCATTAAAGTCACAGAGAGCGGCCAGCTGAATATCGCGCTTGGTAGTGAAAGTGATGATGGTTATAACGTTCGCCCTGTACCGGGAGTTAATGACGGCGATCGCCATGGCTTTGATACAAAGAATGGTCTGCTAGGTTACGTGCATAACTTCAATGACCAGTGGTCTGTATTTGGTAACCTACGTGCTTACGAAAATGTTTATCAATATGACAGCAGCTACGGCCGTCGCGGTTATTACGAAGCAGAAAAAGACGACCTTTCTGCCACTCTGGGCGGTAAGTATCAGTCTGACAATGTGATGTCAGAACTACAAGTAACGGCACAGAAACAGAAGTCTTGGAACTATGAGCAAGCAAAAGGCAAACACTCAGGTACTGAAGATGAACTTGAGCAGCAAAATGTCCAGTGGACCAACAGTTACTTGCTAAACAACAATACGACGTTGGCTGGTGGTATTGACTGGCGTAATGAGTCTTATAAAGACAAGAGTGCGAATAAAACGTTTGATCGTACCAATGGCGCTCTGTTTGGTATGGCAACAACTAGTATTGATAAAGCAATGCTTGAGGGCAGTGCTCGCTTGGATGATAACGAAGAATACGGTAGTGAGTTCACTTACAGTTTAGCGGCTGGTTACCAGTTTGTGCCAGAGTTTGGGGTTAAAGCTTCTTTTGGTACTGCGTTTAAGGCTCCAAACCTATATCAACAGTATGACCCAACGTACGGTGAGAAAGATCTTAAGCCGGAAGAGTCAGATGCTTGGGAGCTAGCATTCAGCGGTGATGTCCAAGGAGTTTTTTGGTCCGTAACGGGTTATGACTATAAAATCACGAATCTTATCGATTACCATCCAACCACATACAAATATTTGAATGTCGATGGTGAAACACATATCCAAGGTGTGGAGCTTGTTGCTGAGTTTGATACAGGGATTGTGCAGCACCAGTTGAGTGCGGATTACAAAGATGCTGAAGACGATAAAGGGCATCAATTGCAGCGCCGCGCTAAAGAAATGTATAAGTGGAACGCTTTAGTGAGCTTCGATAAAGTGGACTGGTCGGTTAGCTATCAGTATGTAGGTAAGCGTCCAGATGTGGATTACAGCACTTGGCCTTCACAAGATATCACGCTTTCTTCTTACTCGTTGGTTGATACGGCTGTGACTTACTATCCGAATGAGTCGACCTCTATTAGCGCTCGTATCGATAATCTATTTGATGAAGAGTATGAGATGGCAAAAGGTTACCCTGCCGCGGAGCGAGCGTACTATCTAAACGTCGGCTACGAATTCTAATCGTGAATGAACACAAACCGCCTTCGGGCGGTTTTTAATATTTTTGTGATGGAAAATCGAATGACGAAACCTAAGCAAGTGGTGATCAGTTGGTCCAGCGGTAAAGATTCGACATTAACGCTTGAGCGCCTTAACGAGAATCCAAATTATCAAGTTGTCGGTTTGTACACGACTTACGTAGGGAAAGAAGTCCCTTTCCAAGCAACTCCGCTTGAGGTTGTACAAATGCAAGCAGACTTACTTGCGCTTCCGCTCATTACTATCGAACTGCCTGAAGTCTTTCCGAGTAACGACATTTATCAATCGACCATCGTTAATGCATTACAAAGTAGTGGTCTGAATATAGAAGCTGTCGCATTTGGCGATATGTTTTGCAATGGCATTGCCGAGTACCGACGCAGCTATATTGAACCTGCTGGCTGGGAGTGCGTCTTTCCGCTATTAGGGGAGAGCAGCGACAAACTAGCGATGGAAATCATAGAGCGTGGTATTCAAACGATGTTGATCACCATCGACGGAAGTGTTCTCCCTCCAGAGTGGTGTGGTCGCTGGTATGACAAAGTCCTAATAGAGTCATTACCAAGTCAAATTGATCCCTGTGGGGAAAATGGTGAATTTCACACACTGGTCACGTCTTCGCCGTCTTTTCAAGGGCATATCGAGCTAACGAAGCGAGATGTAGAATCTGGAGATAGATTCAGCCATCAAAGATACCATGCTAAAGCATTGCCAAAACAAATCTAAGCAGTATGATCGCAACGTTTCTGTTCTTTAGGTAAGGCTCGTGCGAGTAGCAAGTAAGAAAAAAGTCCTAGTTTTTGACTCCGGTGTTGGTGGTCTTTCTGTATTCCAAGAGATACATCGCCTATTGCCGCATCTTGACTACTTATACTTATTCGATAATCAGGCTTACCCTTATGGTGAACTCGATCAGGCGGTACTCATTTCACGAGTTAACCAACTGGTCTCTTCATTAGTCGAAGAACACCAAGTCGACATTGTTGTCATTGCTTGTAATACGGCAAGCACCATAGTGCTTCCTTCCTTACGTGAAAATCTATCGATTCCCGTTGTTGGTGTTGTCCCTGCGATTAAACCCGCATCGCTTTTGGCATCAAAAGGGGTAGGGCTGATCGCCACTCCGGCGACAGTAACACGCCAATATACTCACGAGTTAATACGAGACTTTGCGCAAGGCAAACCAGTTGAGCTGTTGGGATCAACTCGCTTGGTGGATATGGCCGAAGAGAAGTTGCGAGGCAACAGCGTTTCTCTAGACGAACTGACAAAAATCCTGCTTCCGCTTCGCGATAAAGTAGACGTTGCGGTGCTCGGTTGTACTCACTTCCCTTTAATCAAAGAGGAAATTCATCAAGCTTTGGGTGAGGACGTTACTTTAATTGATTCGGGTGCAGCCATTGCACGTCGAGTAAAAGCATTACTATTAAGTGATGAAATTGAGGATACGGAAGAGGGAAGTAAGTCGATTTATGCCAGTGCAACTCCTTGGCAGGAAGATGCACTGAACATTTGTTTAAAGGAGCTAGGTTTTAATCCTGTTCTGGTTTACCACCATCCGGGTGTTTAGGATCGTTCGCAATTCTCACTTTTAGCGTTCTCTCCATATATTCCTTTTCATTAAGTTTATCGATAGCTGGCTTGGCATCTGCCGCAGCCATCACGACAAAACCAAACCCTCTTCTTTTTCCAGTGCGCTTATCTTTCATTAAGCGTACTGCATAGACCTGTCCATATTCAGCAAACAAATCGCGAACGTGACTCTCATTGGCCTTATAAGGAAGGTTGCCGACATACAGAGTTTTAGTTGATGGATCCGAGTCTGTTGATTGAATAGAAGGTGTCTGGCTAGAAAATGAAAATAAAAAAGCAGTAGCGATAACACCAATGAGAAAACTCAAGGCTGGTGGGATGGTGACTTGAGAGAAGACGATTCCCCCAACGACGGCCAGCCCAGCACATAAAATCAGATTTTTTTTAGACGTCATTTTAATTACTACACATAGTGATAAAGAGATCGATTGTCCATTAACAGAATAGACACATGAATCTTACGTATATGGTTGGTGTTTTTCCAACCAATTGCTGTGATATGTCTCAAATGTGACGAAGAAATATGCAAATATCACGCTTTTGGCTAACTAATGACCTGTTGAAAGTTTTTTTGCAAAAAACGCTTGTACTAATTTCTCAACTCCCTATACTGCGCATCCACCGACACGGAGTGAGACGAAAGTCACACAGCGAGTCGGAAGTGAGAGAAAAAGAAATTTGAAAAAATGCTTGACTCTCTCACGGTGCGGAGTAAGATATGCACCCCTAACGACGAGCAACTGAGTTGCTGGATAAGTTAGAAAAGTTCTTTAAAAATATAGACCTATCAATCTGTGTGGGCACTCGTTGATGATAATCCAATTAGATACCTCGGTATCAAATTAGGTTTCAATGATACGAA
>NZ_NCTH01000032.1:0-53578 GCF_002105475.1 Vibrio sp. ArtGut-C1
GTACCTTTCTGTTAATTGTTCTGGCGAGAACTACATCAACAGATTACACCGCAACTTCCCTTCTCTTCCATACACCAGAAATCAGCATAGCTCGGTGGCGCGTTAGGTGCGGTATTGCGTGAAACGGGTGCGGGCGCAGAGATTGCCAACCAAGTTGCAGGGCTTCCTATTTCTGCGGTTATGATTCCATTTATTATTGCGACGTTAGTTCGCATTATTCAAGGCTCTGGTACAGTCTCCATGATAACCGCTGCTTCTATATCTGCCCCAGTTTTAGTGAATATTCCTGATGTTAACCTTTTATTCGCAGCGACGGCAGCTACGATGGGATCTCTATTTGCTGGCTACTTTAATGACTCGTTATTCCATATTGTTAATCGACTAATGGGGGTGACTGAGGTTAAGAAACAACTCATCATTTGGACTATTCCAACAACAATTGCTTGGGCTATTGGTGGTTCATTAGTCATGATTCTTAACTTATTCTTCGGATCTCATGGTTCAATCTTTGATCCCGTGTTACCACTTGCTGTACTTTTGGGGTGTATTGCATTTACAAAATCTTACAGCGCTAAGCACGTCGAATTACAAGAGGTATAAAGGTTTACTTGTACTCTTCCATAAAGTCAAAACCTATCACAATATGTATTTTTAGCAGATAGTTTAGGGATTTTTAATAATATGAACGGCCCTATGTTTGGGCCGTTTTAGTTCTGATAACTAAACTATTTAACTTGAACTGATATAGTTTCTTTCAACCTAATCGATATGAAATGGAATCTCTATTTCCCGTTTAGTTAACGATTACATATAAAGGATCTATTCGAGTTTAACCCTAGTGACTTTACTCTAGCGAAGTAGGGTTACTTTATATAAGAGTCCAGTACTTTCAATACGACTTCCATATCTTTTTCACGTTGAGTTTTGTCTTCCTCAAGTACAACGTGCTCAAGTAAGTGACCTTTAATTACTTCTTTCATTAAGCCATTTACAGCCCCTCGAATTGCAGCGATTTGTTGCAACACATCTTGGCACTCATGTTCTTCTTCCAGCATTTTTTTAAGACCATTCACCTGACCCTGTATTTTGCTGACACGGGTATTGAGCTTCTTTTGATCTCTGGTTGTATGGGACATGACTTATCTTCTTTAAGTTACTGACTGCGAGATTCTAACTGATAATGTAGCACTCATCTTATACTGGGGGGTAGTATTAAATACTGGGGGGGAGTATAGTTTAAGGCAACTTTAGAAGAGCATATTGAGAATAACAATGGATTTTGTCGCATTATTACAACAAGGTAATGGATGGTTTTTTATACCCAGCGCCATTTTATTAGGAGCGTTACATGGATTAGAGCCAGGACATTCAAAAACGATGATGGCGGCGTTTATTGTGGCCGTAAAAGGAACAGTGAAGCAGGCGGTTATGTTGGGGCTGGCTGCAACGCTTTCCCATACGGCGATCGTATGGATAATTGCTGCGGGTGGGATGTATATAAGCCAAAGATTTACTGCAGAAGCTGCGGAGCCATGGATGCAGCTTATCTCTGGGGTAATTATCGTCTCGACGGGTTTATGGATGTTCTGGAGAACGTGGAGCGATGAGCGAGCTTGGCACAAAGCTCATAAGCAAGCTCGAGACTGGAGAACGCAAGTTGTCGATACTGGTCATGGGCATCTATCGCTTTCTATTGTAGATGAAGGGTATCACTGCCGTTTTCAGTTACGCACACTTAATGGTAAGCCTTTAACGGCTGAAAGCGTTAAACTAGTGCTACCCAACGCAATCAGACAGCCTTCTGATATTTATCACTTTATTGAGCGCGATGGCTATTTGGAATCCGCCTCCTGTATTGAAGCCTCTGATGATTTTTTCGTCACGTTGATGGTCGGGCACCATGATCACACCCACGATTTCGAGGTGCATTTTCATGCGGATTCCCACTCGGAAGGTGAGAATAAAGAGTACCAAGACGCTCATGAGCGTGCTCACGCTCTAGATATTCAAAAGCGCTTTGGCGATCGAGATGTTACCAATGGACAAATACTTCTGTTTGGTTTGACTGGTGGGTTAATACCATGCCCGGCGGCGGTCACTGTTTTACTCATTTGTTTGCAACTTAAGGCCATGACACTTGGTGCAACCTTGGTGGTGTCGTTCAGTATTGGTCTAGCGTTAACTTTAGTTGCGGTTGGTGTTGTCGCGGCAGTGGGTGTTCAAAAAGCAACATCGAAGTGGAGTGGTTTGAACGATGTGGCTCGTCGTGCACCTTATCTATCGGGGATCTTGATTAGTGCCGTTGGTGTATATATGGGCATGCACGGGTTTACGACGTTAATGAGCTAAGCTCTGTTGTAATTATTACGTCGCTTTTTGTTTATTAAAGGTAGCTCTTTCATGTTGTGGATGATTACTAAGTACGCGTTAACCGCAGGAATAGTGGTGCTCATATCTGAAGTTGCCAAGAGAAGTGATAAAGCGGGAGCGCTGATTGCCGCGCTCCCGACGGTCACTATTTTAGCTTTGATTTGGATGTATATTGAAGGTCAAGGTCAGGAAAAGCTCGCGAACCACGCGTTTTATACTTTTTGGTATGTACTGCCTACATTGCCGATGTTTCTAGTTTTTCCTTTCTTACTGAGCCGATATTCGTTTTGGTTCTCTTTGGGAATTTGCGCCATTATTTCAATCGTTTGTTTCTTTATTGTGACCATCGTTATCAAAGAATTTGGAATAGAATTAACTTAATTGAGCAAAGGAGAATTGTAAGAATATAGGTTGAAGCGCTCGCTTATTTATATTTTCAAGGCTCTAACTAGAACTCTTTTTTTAACTCTCGATGCTAGTGTGGCCGCTTACTTGAAGTTAGCGATTGCTCTCTTGTCTTTCAGCCAAACCTCGTAGAAATGTGACGTTTTGAAGACTTTTCTTCCTTCATTCTAAAGTTATCGGTAATCAGGCAGATACAGTAGCTACAAAGTTACGTCTAGCTTTGCCAGACAGGCTAAAAATACAGTTTGTGTTGGTTATAAGAGGCGAAAGGCTTAACGCTCTGTCGTGAGCATCACATTGAATTGTACCGAGACAATTAAAATGAAAAGAATCATCTTATTAGCCGTTTGCGCCATGTTTGGTATTGCTGTCGTGGCAAGTATGGCATCAACGTACCTAATTTCGAGTCAGAAAATCGATGACATCATCTTAAACAAATCCCAAGTTCAAGCTGAGTTTTTAGCAGGAAATGCAAGTTATATTTTGGAGAACTCAGCCAATCCAATGCAAGACTTACAATCGCTCGTTGAGGGTTTGAAACAACGTTCAGACGTAAGCTATGCAGTCGTAATTGATCGCAATGTGACGGCGGTTGCTCACAGTGATAAGCAAAAGCTAAATAAAACCTACAATGATAACTACACCGTTGAAGGTGCAACCAAAGGTGTACAACAGTATTCAAAGTGGTATGCCGATGTCCAGAAAGTGTGGGTGTTTGATATCATGGCGCCGATCTACGTGAATGGTCAGTTGTACGGTACGTTTGATATTGGTATTCCTATTACAGAAGTAAGCCAAGCGACGAATGGAATTATTACTTCCCAACTGATTTCCATGGTGGTGATCTTCGTTCTGTGTGTTTTGGCTCTATCGCTGCTACTCAACAAGCTGATGCGACCGCTCTCTGCGCTTAAGGAGGCGTTGCAAGACATCTCGAAAGGTGACGGAGACTTAACGGTTCGTTTACCAGCAAAAGGTAATGACGAAGTCGCACAAATTTCTTCGGCGTTCAACGTGTTTGTTGGCAAGGTACATGAAATCATTACACAAGTTGTAAATACTGGTGTGGATCTGAATGGTTCCGCTGTCGCGCTGCGTGGACAATCTCAACAAGCGCTTGCAAGAGGGCAGGAGCAGAATGAGCAAACCATGCTGGTTGTCACGTCTATGAACGAAATGATCGCGACCGTCAACGAAATCGCGTCAAATGCTGCTGGTGCAGCAAGTGCTGCGAGCACGGCAAGTAATGAGACTCAAGATGGCTACAAGACGCTAGAACGCACCAAGACGGCGATGACGAATCTTGAAAACGAGATGAACAGTACTTCCAATATTATCGTAAGTCTTGCGGACAACACTCAGTCGATTGGTAGTATTCTCGAAGTCATTAGAGGGATCTCTGAGCAAACTAACCTATTGGCGTTAAATGCCGCTATTGAAGCAGCGCGCGCCGGTGATGCCGGACGAGGTTTCGCCGTAGTGGCAGACGAGGTTCGTAATCTTGCAACTAAAACGGCTCAGTCCACTGATGAAATTGACAACATGATCCATCAGTTGCAAACCGAAGCCCAAAGTGCGGTTAATTCAATGAGTAATAGTAGAACCCTTATTGAAGAAGGCACTGCAGAAACGGAGCTGGCTCGACAAGCACTAGAGGCAATTGCTGATCAAGTTACTACTATTTTGGATATCAATACTCAAGTGGCAACGGCAACAGAACAGCAATCGACGGTAGCAAATGAAATTAACATGAATATGGATACCGTCAGTCACTCCGTGAAAAACGCGCTAACGGCGAGTGAGCAATTGGAAGAATCAAGTCAACAACTTGCGGAATTATCGAGAACTCTCGATCGCCACGTAGGAGCGTTTAGAATTTAAACGCCAACGGAAATCCTTTTGCAAAAGCCAGTAAATCTCGATTGCTGGCTTTTTTATTTGAGAAAATCGAATGTCGATTTGCTCTACTATGCCAGTTTTTATAGTTATTGGGACAAATGATTAGTGCTTAACTAGGCATTAAGCTTCGCGTGTTGTTTTAAGTGCTCAACAAACATAGAGATTTTCTTGGCTAAGTGCTTTCTAGAAGAGTAAAACGCATAAAGCACTAAATCTTCAGGTTCGTATTCTAGAGGGATGACTTCAAGCTTGCCGCTCTCGATCTCATCTTTGCATGATTCTATTGGAAGTATTGCGTATCCAAGCCCTGATAACGCGCCAGATTTAGCGAGATGGCCACTGTTTACTTTGAACGATGATTGTACTGTTTGCGTAATATGACCTCCGTCGGGATTTTTAAATACCCAGGGAGCGCCATTTACTGCAGTAAGTGTCGTGATACAGGGAACATGATTTAAATCCGTAATTTTGTAAGGGCTGGCGTACTTATTAAGCAGTTGAGGCGCAGCCAAAATAGCACTGGGCCAGCGTTTGATTTCCCTTGCTACCCAATTGCTGTCAGACAAAGTCCCTCTATGAAAACTCAAAATGACATCAAAGCTATCAATAACATCATCTTTAGGGTTTAGCGTTGTATCGCAAGACAAAGAGATTGACGGGTATTGCGTGCAAAAGGTGACAACCGCTTTGGCCAGTACAGGTGTGTCTGGCATAAGAATACGTAGCTCTCCCGTTACGGTGTGCGAGTGGCGAGTCACGGTTTCTAGCGCGTTGTTGAGTTGTTCCAATAATGGACGAGTGCTGCTATAGAGCTCTTCTCCAGCCTCGGTAGGCGTCATTCGCCTTGTCGTTCTATTGAACAACCTGATGTTTAACTTTTCTTCAAGCAGGGCAATATGTCGGCTGACATTCGATGTTGGTATATTCAAACACTCAGCGGCTCGCTTAAAGCTGTTGTTTTCATACACACAGTGAAAACTTTTTAACCAGATTTGGTCGACGTTATCAAACATTCTATTGTCCCACTTTATTGGATTATCAAGCCAGCATATTGCACTTTATCCTCAGACTGAGTTGCATACAATTTTATTTAACAGTCAGAGCGGGCAAACGATGCAGATGTCGTGCTACGAGGTGATCAATAATGAGGTACTCATGAGTTGGCTAGAAAGGTTATTTGAGAATAAGAATATAATAGGTTCGTGCAAAGCGTCTATTCCTGAGGGCGTTTGGACAAAATGCCCTGAATGTGAACAAATACTTTATCGCGCGGCATTAAAAGAGAATTTGGAAGTATGTCCTAGGTGCTCTCATCACATGAGAATGGCTGCACGTCAAAGGTTGAACACTTTTCTGGATCATGGAACACAGCAAGAGTTGGCAAGTGAGTTGGAACCGCAGGATATTTTGGGTTTTAAAGACTTAAAGCGATATAAAGAGCGAATTGCCATCGCGCAGAAAACGACTGGAGAAAAAGATGCCTTGGTTGTGATGCAGGGGAAGTTGCTAGGCTTGCCTGTTGTAGCTTGTGCGTTTGAATTCTCTTTCATGGCTGGCTCGATGGGGGCGGTGGTTGGCGAGAAATTTGTCCGCGCCGTTGAAACTGCGATTAATACAAAATCTGGGCTAGTGTGTTTTTCTGCTTGCGGAGGGGCGCGCATGCAAGAGTCTTTGGTAGCACTAATGCAAATGTCAAAAACCAGCGCCGCGTTAAACCACTTATCTGAGTACAGATTACCCTATATCTCAGTATTGACGGACCAAACTTATGGTGGTGTCTCGGCGAGTTTAGCCATGTTGGGAGACATCAATATTGGTGAACCTAAAGCAAGCATCGGCTTTGCGGGAAGGCGTGTTATTGAACAAACGGTACGTGAAAAGCTACCAGACGAGTTTCAGAGAAGTGAGTTTTTATTGGCACATGGTGCATTAGATATGATTGTAGACAGACGTGAAATGCGTGATCGCGTTGGCGGCTTATTGGCTAAGTTAACCAACGCGAGGGTGGTCTCAGAATAGGTTGTATTAAAGTTAGGCTTAGTACTTGCGTTTATTGAGCCGTAATCATTACAAACCGTTCATTTTGCCCCCATCTTGGTTCCGCATTCATTAGGCTGAGATCCAACGCCGTTTGGTATGGGTCAACAGCAAAATGGTCGCTTACTAAACCCCAGAGCATCCAGTTGATTGCGGTTTCATTCTCGGTAAGCTCTTCGAGTGGCGCTTGGAGGAAAAAGTACTCATCTTCGCCATCGTAACCGAGCCGATCATAGATAATGTTGCGTAGCTCTCGATCCAAATCATGTTGGAGATTGATTGAGTCGTACAGTTGCTCTTCTGTTGGGCCATTCTCATGGTGATAAACATTGCGTTTTGACTCTTTGCGTAAAGTACCTGAGCCAGTTTCAATGCTTACTTTCTTTTGCGAGTGTTGCTCAAGAACTTGAATGATTTCATCCTCTAGTTGATCGAGTTTACTCAGCAAAACTTGATTGTTTATGTCACCAGCGGGGGAGGCCATCGTTTGGAAGGCTTTCACTCTCTCGTAGACTGCTTTCCCGTGAGGAAGCGCTGCAAAGCACTGTTCTCGGAGCGCTTCATTGGCTTGCCAAATGCCCGAGTAGAGCTCGTAATCATGTGGATATGGTGGAAGATCTTCAGTATCTTCCCCTAATAATTCTCGCCAGCGCTTTTGCCACTGTTCTTCTTTTGAGTGTTTTACACGAGCGTATTGCTTAACCCAGCGGTTACGAAGGTTTACCCCAAAAATGGCAAGTCCCCATGGAGCGAGCAAATAAAAATAATAGTGAGAAGAGTTATCCCAAAAGTAACCGTAAACGTAAACACCAAAAGCAAGCACCCAAGTTCCAATAGTACAAGCAATAATCCCGGACATTATTGATGATTGGCGCTTTGTTTCTCTTAATGTATTACCTTCAGCACATAACCAAAAAATGCCGCCAAAAACAAAGGCAAACGTTGTCATGAAGTAGGCAAGCCCCGCTCCCCAAAATCCCCAAAGTGACATGTATTATCCCTAGCCAAATATCTGCTTTATTCACTCATCAATGACTCGAGGAGTAAATGTGTTTGATTTGGCGAAGAATTTACCATTAATGCCAGCCTTTTGATATGCACTCGATAACTTATTGGGAATGAGTCACAAATAAAAATAGATGGTATCAAGCATCAAAATTTAATTTAGAACCTTTGATTGTCGTGAACTCTATCTGGAAGAGTTAAGGGGGGCGTTTAAGGGCAATTTTCCTCATAAAGTCGTTATTTAGAAAAAGGTAAATTAATGTTTTTATTGATAATTGTGAGAAATCTTGGGTTGGGATTGATCCCATAAATTTAGAGTAAAAAGCCTATTTTTGGGAGCAATTTCATAAATTTTATGACACTGATTTCACTGTTTGAGCTGTAAAGAATATAAACCCCCACTCAATGTATGTTAATAATCAATGAGTGTTGTTATGTCTCATATCCGTTTTTTCCCGCGCCATCGTTTGGCGCTTGCTTGTATGCTAGCGAGTGTGTCTAGCTTCTCTTTTGCACAAAACCAGTGCGCTGTTGCTGATTTACAACAATCGAGAGACTTGGCTGCTGCCGTTTCTGGTGCTGAGTATGATTGCTACCACGCTTGGTTTTCAGCTCCTTCCGCAACGCTGAACGATATTTACAGCGAAGCGAGCTTAAGCCGTATCCAAGTCGCGTTGGATCAAGAAATTGCCCGCTATCGTGGAGAAGCAGAGCAAGCTCGTGTTCTAGAAAATCTGGGCGAGTTTATTCGTGCTGCATACTACGTTCGTTACAATGCTGGCACAGGTACACCTGAGTTTTCAGAAGCATTGAGTCAGCGTTTTGCTCAGTCGACGAACCTATTCCTTAACAACCCTCATGCTTTGGATCAAGGCCGTGAACAAGTTGGCGCAATGAAGAGCTTGACTTTGATGGTTGATAACGTGAAGCAGTTGCCGCTGACCATGGATAGCATGATGGCCGCGTTGATGCACTTTAACCGTGAAACCGCGCAGGACACGCAATGGGTCGATGGTTTAAACAACCTGTTCCGTTCTATGGCAGGTCATGTAGCAAACGATGAGTTCTACCGCTACATGGCAAACAATACTCACCATATTGATACATTAGCGAGATTCGCATCTGATAACGCTTGGGCATTGGATACGGATGCGAGCTTTATTGTTTTCAATGCATTACGTGAAACTGGTCGTTTGCTTGCGAGCCCAGATCAGGAGACCAAACGCAAAGCCTTGGTTGTGATGCAACAAGTGATGCAGCGTTACCCATTGGGCAGTGAGCATGACAAACTGTGGCTTGCTGCCGTAGAGATGATGAGCTACTACGCTCCTGGAGGCTTAAACGGTCTGGACCTAGACCAAGCGAAGCAAGATCTAGCAGCGCGCGTGATGCCAAATCGTTTTGAGTGTCAGGGACCTGCCATCATTCGCTCTGAAGATCTAACCGATGCTCAAGCTGCGAAAGCGTGTGAAGTACTGGCTGCGAAAGAAGCCGACTTCCATCAAGTGGTGAATACGGGCAATCAACCTGTCGCTGATGACTTGAATGATCGTGTTGAGGTGGCGGTGTTTGCTAGTAACGACAGCTACGTTGATTATTCTTCGTTCCTGTTTGGTAATACAACGGACAACGGTGGTCAGTACCTTGAAGGGAATCCATCAAAAGCGGACAATACCGCCCGTTTCGTGGCTTATCGCTATGCGAATGGCGAAGATTTATCGATCTTGAATCTAGAGCATGAGTACACGCACTATTTGGACGCGCGATTTAACCAGTACGGCTCGTTCAGTGATAACTTAGCCCACGGTCATATCGTGTGGTGGCTGGAAGGTTTTGCTGAATACATGCATTACAAACAAGGCTACCAAGCGGCGATCGAACTGATTGCAGGCGGTAAACTGAGCCTTTCAACTGTGTTTGATACCACATATTCTCACGATACTAATCGTATCTATCGTTGGGGTTACTTGGCCGTTCGATTCATGCTAGAAAATCATCCGCAAGACGTAGAAAGCTTGTTGGCGTTGTCGCGCACTGGTCAGTTTGAACAGTGGGCGCAACAGGTGACGACATTAGGTCAACAATATGACGCAGAGTTTGAGCGCTGGTTGGATACGTTAGAAGTGGAGCCAGAGCAACCAGGTACTGACCCAGAAGAGCCAACAGAACCTGAAGCACAAGTGACTGAATTGACGGCGAACCAAAGCCTTCAACTCAGTGGCGAAGCGTACAGCGAAAAACTGTTCTACGTTGACGTACCAGCCAACACCGTGCGCTTTAATGTATCTATTGAAGGTGCGGGGGATGCGGATCTTTACATGAGCTACAACAAAGTTGCGCATTACTACGACTTTGAAATGAGCCAGTATGGCGATGGCAGCAATGAAGAGATTGTATTTGAGCCAGAGCAGGATGGTTACGTGAAAGCAGGTCGTTACTACATCAGTTTAACTGGCCGTGATAGCTATGACTCTGTGAATCTTGTGGCTGCTTTAGACGTTGAAGCGCAAACACCGCCAACACAAGTGCAAGACGATTTGGCACCGGTGGTACTAGAGTCTGGTGAAGCAAAAATGCTGACCGTTCACAAGCAGCGTTATGCGGCAGTGTATGTACCTGAAGGTGTTGAAGAGATTCGTGTATGGCTAACGGCTCACTCTCAAACGGGTAATGTCGATCTATACGCCAGCAGAGAGCATTGGCCTACGGTTGAGCAACACGAGTACGTGTCCAACTATGCAGGTAGCAACGAATACCTTGCGATTCCTGTTACTGAAGCGGGTTATGTGCACTTCTCTCTTCAAGCACCAGAACAAGGTGATGACGCTGAAATGTTAGTGCACTTCAACTAAAACATGCTCGATTAGCTGAAATCGAGATAAAAAACGTCGCTCATAGAGCGGCGTTTTTGTTTGTATCGGACGCTATTGTGATCAAACAGCGGCGAATGCCAGTTAATCGGCTGATTTATCGAGTTATCCTTTGCTCTTTTTCTAAACGGCTTTAGGTTTGTATTACAATTTACCGCGCACATAAACTTTTTTAGCGACGCGTTCTGTGACCTAGCTTCTGATTTGTGCTTTCCAAACGGATACAATATATATGCACCCCGTGCAATAAAGTGAAAAGGGAAAGACATGAAAACGCTTATTTATGAAACGTTGATTAGCCTTGCTAACCAAGAACCAGAACAACATGCAAGAATCCGACAAAATCTATATGAACAGTTGGATCTGCCGTTCGATAAGCAGCTGGCTTTGTATTCTTGTGCCCTTGGTCCTGCAAGTTCAGGCAAGTTGGAGAGTAGTCAAGGCATTAACAACGCGGTAGATTGCGCGGTTAAACTGCTTGAAACCCCTGAGCGCTAATTCACTCGTTGTTTAAATCACGGCCCGATCCCCAAGGGCCGTTTTTAATTGCCTTTAAATTGATTTCAACGTCGTGATTACTCTGCTCTTTCCGCCAGCACTTCTTTGAAGGCAAACATGCCGTTTAATGCCGCTGGAAACCCTGCGTAGACGGACATCTGTAAGATGACTTCTTTAATTTCAGCCTCGCTGCAGCCTACATTCAGTGCTGCATTGAGATGTACTTTCAGTTGTGGCGAACAATTCCCCATTGCCGTTAGCGCGGCGACGGTTGCGATTTCTCTCGATTTTAGGTCTAAGCCTGGGCGAGCATAAATATCGCCAAACGGATACTCAATGGTGTACTGAGCTAAATCTGGGCAAACATCTTGTAAGCTTTCGATGACGTTATGACCAGCGTCGCCATCAATGTGAGAGAGTAGTTCTAATCCTTTGTCAAAGCGTGATTGTTCCATCGATATGTTCCTAGTGAAGAAATGCAAACATACCTTAATCCTTAGAGTTAACTCTAAGTCAACGAACTTTTCCGCTTTTATACAAGGCAATTTTTTCTTCTAGAGCCGTTAAGTGCTTTTGCTGCTGTTCAATGTGGAGTTTGAGGTTTTCTTGATGTTGCTCTAGCAAGGCTTGGCGTTGTCGTACAGACTCTGAGCCGACTTCCCTTAATTTTGCATATTCCAGAATCTCTTCAAGTGGCATTGCAGTTTCTTTTAATCGTTTTACGAAGCTAATCCAGCTTAGATCTTTCGCACTATACACTCGATGCCCACTCGCGTTTCTATGGACATGTTTAAGTAAGCCAATTTTTTCATAGTATCGAAGTGTATGAGCAGACAAGCCGACGAGGCTAGAAAACTCTTTGATATTCATGATTACCCTCCAAGGTAATTCATACCAATAGGCATAAGCTAAGTTCCGCATTTTGAAGTCATTTCGGGATAGATACAAACGGTAATCTTCCATGTTTTAAGGTGGGATACGCAGAAGGGGGCTGTTTTGAATACGCGCCAAACGTGATCCACCTGCCAGTTTCACTTTATTAAAAATTAGTTACTCAATAGAGTGGTTTGGCTGTTTTTAGTCTTTGGCCTCCTTTAGGGCGTACCCGGGCATTTTCTTTCATATATTTTGAATGCAATTTTTTGCAATACAAAACAATGACTTAATTTATTTTATGTGCGGTGTGCTTGAATGCCATCTACTCGTTTACGTCCAGAACCGTTTCTACTTGTGCAATGGAGGAGTCACTACGCCTTCATTTTCAGCCTTGAGTTAGGGCGAAAAGGGTGAGGGCGTCTGATGAATAGCTCTTATAATTTCGACTATTGAATTCACTCACAAAAAAATGCAAACAAGTAATCGTGAGTGAAAACGAGTAGGAGAACAACATGAGTGGCTCACAGGAAATACAATCATTCGGTGCGAATGTTATCTTACATGCATTTGATTGGAAGTATGCTGACATTGCCCAACGAGCAAAAGAAATCCACGAGCTAGGTTACGGCTCCGTGCTGGTTTCGCCACCAATGAAAAGCGCCCACGATGATCGCTGGTGGCAGCGCTATCAACCTCAAGATTACCGTGTCATCGACAATGCGTTGGGTGATACCAAAGACTTTATCCGTATGGTTCGTGAACTGGAGCAAGTTGGCGTGTGGGTTTACGCTGACGTGGTGTTTAACCATATGGCAAATGAGGCCCACCTTCGCCGAGACCTCCAATACCCAAGAAAAGAGGTCTTGGAGGAATACCAACAAAACAAACAGAAATATCAGTTGCTAACGTTATTTGGCGACTTATCTCAACCGCTTTTTGATGAAGAGGACTTTGTTGAAGCGTTCGGTATTAAAGACTGGAAAGATAAATGGCAGGTACAAAATGGACGCATCACAGGTGGACCAACCGATCCTGGCTTGCCAACCCTCCGTGTTTGTGACCATGTCGTTGAGCAGCAACGCGCTTACCTAAAAGCACTGAAAGCCATTGGTGTGAAAGGTTTTCGTATTGATGCCGCGAAACACATGACGCTAGAGCATCTTAAACGTGTTTGGACAGACGACATCACACGCGATGTGCATATATTTGGCGAAATTATTACCGATGGCGGTGCGACAGAAGAAGAGTATCAGTTGTTTCTTGAGCCGTATTTGCAGGAAACACGCTTAGGCGCTTACGATTTCCCGTTGTTCTCGACCATTTTTAAGGCGTTTGCTAAAAAGGGCAGTTTCAAGTCGTTGATTGACCCATACTGTTTCGGTCAGGCCCTTTCGCCTGGTCGCGCGATTACATTTGTTGTCACGCATGACATTCCTAACAATGACGTTTTTCTTGATCTGATCATGGATGAGGAAAACGAATGGTTAGCTTATGCCTACATTCTAGGCCGCGATGGTGGTGTGCCATTGGTTTATACCGACTTAAACACTAGCGGTATTACAGATAAAAATGGCAAACCAAGATGGCAAGGCGCATGGAACGATCCGCGAATGGCGAAAATGATCCAGTTCCATAATATGACGCATGGCGAGTCGATGAGTGTTCTTGAAGGTAACGATGATATGCTTGTACTTAAGCGAGGGAGCAAAGGCATTGTCGTGCTTAATAAATCGCAGCGTCAGCAGTCTTTGGCATTGAAAATGGATGGCGACTGGGTGGATTTGATGACGGATCAGGACGTTCCATCTGACGGTAAGTTAATTGTGCCACCTAAAGCCTCAATGTTGCTCGTCGGAAACTAAAAAATAAAACACCGAGCTTAGCGAGCTCGGTGTTTATATTTATCGGCGGTCATTCAAGAACGGGTAAAGTCTAATGTAAAACCGAAGTCTTTCGCCTCTGCTATGAGGTTATGAGCACTCATTAACGCAACATTCAGCCTTTAAAAAGCCGATCACATCATCTAAACATTGGTACTCTGCAACGCAAAAAAGGGTTCGCCCCTCACGACGTTGGGTGAGAAGCCCGGCTGAGGCTAGACTAGAAATATGATGAGAGAGAGTGGATGCAGGAATGCCAAGCTTTTCTTGTACGCCGCCTACCGCGATACCTTTGTATCCCGCTTTGACAACTTCTTTGTAAATACTTAAACGAGTAGGATGACCTAACTCTTTTAGTGCTTTAGCGACGGCTTCAAGCTCCATACTGACCTCTAAAGAATGACTACAGTAAATTTGTTTCGATAATAGGGAAAGTCTCGGTAAATGCCAACTCTTGTGATCTAGGAACGATTTAAATCAGATGAGATTCATACCGGCTCATACCAGCACAACAATAATTGTCTACTCCAATGAGACAGATCAATCTTCATTATTATTTCACCCCACGTTCAAACTCCCTCGTCTACACTCATGGGTGAGTTGTCAGTTGGCAGACCAAGGAGGCGGCCATGATTGCGGTTCATAGAGATTATTGTTTGTCTAACAGTTCAGATTTACATGCTCACGTTAAAGTTAACCCTGTCGGTAAATTAGAAGTTGAGATTTTAGAACTTCAAGAGCGCCATACCACAGAGTTTGATGATTTGTCTTTTGAGAGCCGTGGGTGTGAAACTCGAATCTGTGGTAAAGAAGACACAACTCCGTGGCAGTTCAATCTTGCAGTTACTGATGCGTTAGAGCTTTCTCACTTAGTGGAAGAAGCAAACGAAGAGTATGAGATTTTAATGAATGATCTTATGTAATCTCGTGAGAAGATCATTTTATCCTGCACGGCATGTGACTCGGTACTGAAAAAGAAAAACCTCCCAAACGGGAGGTTTTTAACATTGAGCAAGTTACCGTCAGATCGGCTCTTCTCTCGGCGGTGTTAGTTCTTGAACGTTATCTTCATTGAAGTCATCGGCGTAACCTTTCGGCGGTGGTGTCCAACCACGTTCTGAGCGCGAGAGTTTGTCATGGCGATCTTTTTGCATCTCTTCCGCCATTTTTTCCTCTAACTGAATAAACAGTTGTCGGAAATTGTTGTCATAACGTTCGCCTTCAGAATCATCTTCCCAAGCTTTGTAGAGTAGCTCGGACTTGCGTGCTTCAACACGCTTGTATGTCGCTTTTTGCTGCTCAACAAAGAAGGGATGAATACCAAGTGCTTTCATCGTGTGACCGCCCATCTCCAATGCGGAATGGTAGGTTTCCGATTCAATAATATCAGCCCCAGCTTGACGCAAAAGATAGCCGTGACCACGGTCAAAGGCGCGTGCGATCACCGTTACTTTGGGGTACGTGTGTTTGACGTACTTCACCAATTCCACACTTGATTCTTGGTTATCAATTGCGACGACCAACGCAGCCGCATGCTCGATGCCTGCAGTGTGCAGCATATCTGGTCGAGTCGCATCGCCAAAATAAGCGCGAGTGCCAATCTGGCGCATGTTATCGACTTGGTTGGCTTGGTGATCGAGCACCACTGTTGTTACACCATTAGAAACAAGCAAGCGGTTAACAATCTGACCAAAACGGCCGATACCAGCGATGATTACTGTGCCTTTTTCTTCAATCGTATCGCTTTCCCTTTCGTTTGATTGAGTTTCAAAACGCGGCAGTATTAATTTGTCAAATAGAATGAACAAACCTGGCGTTAAGAACATTGAGATAGCAACAACCAGCGCAAGAGTTTGCGAGAGTTCAAACGGAATGACGTGGTTTTGCACAGAGAAGCTTAGCAACACAAAACCAAATTCACCCGCTTGAGCCAAGCTTAAGGTAAACAGCCAGCGGTTGCTGCCTTTCACTCTAAATATCAGCGCGAGAATAAACAGCACCAAGGCTTTCAATACCATCACGCTAATGGTCAGTGCCATGATCAACCAGAAGTCACCAAATAGAACCGAGAAATTGATCCCTGCGCCGACGGTGATGAAGAACAGACCTAGCAACAACCCTTTAAATGGTTCGATATTGGATTCTAACTCGTGACGGAATTCGCTGTTCGCCAATACAACGCCAGCCAAGAAGGTTCCCAAAGCTGGAGACAAGCCAACTAAACTCATCAGTGCTGCGATGCCGATCACCAGCATCAATGCGGTGGCGGTAAAAATCTCACGCAGCCCAGAGCTAGCAACATAGCTCAGCAGAGGTCGACTTAAAAAGTGACCACCAACGACAACAATCGCAATCGATGCTGTGATGACTATTCCGTACGCCCAGCCCGGTAAATCTGCCACGAGGTTTAAATCGTCATGATGTTGAGCAGCAGTTTGAACAGCATTTTGTGCTTGTTCGACTAACTCCGGCAGTGCCAACAATGGAATAAAGGCCAACATCGGGATAACAGCGATATCTTGGAAAAGCAAAACAGAGAACGCGTTTTGTCCGCCTTCTGTCTTCGTTAACCCTTTTTCGCTAAAAGTTTGCAAAACAATCGCGGTAGAAGAAAGGGCGAAAATCAAGCCGATGGCTAAGGCAATGGTCCAAGGCTGCTCAAAGTACAGGGCAATACCCATAATCGCCGCGATGGTACCGCCAACTTGAAGACCGCCTAAGCCCATTAAACGATTTCGCATTGACCAGAGCATTTTAGGCTCTAGCTCTAACCCCACTAGGAATAGCATCATCACCACGCCAAATTCGGCAAAGTGCTGAATTGTCGTTGTTTCCTCACCGACTAAGCCGATAATTGGACCAATTACCACACCAGCGATGAGGTAACCTAAAACGGAACCGAGCCCTAAACGCTTGGCAAGTGGTACCGCAATCACAGCGGCAATCAAATACACGAAGGCTTGTAAGAATATCCCTGTCATGAAGCCTCCTTGATGAGCTTCGGAAGTGCGCTGTTGAGTTTGATTAATGACGCAGCTGCTTCAACATCCAGTCTATCTTCGACTAATGCTGTTAGTAGGCTTTTGTACCGTTCGACATGACGGGGAATTCGTCCTTCTTCTTCGGCTGTACGTGCGCCGAACAAAGCAAGAGGCGCAATGTAGTGCATACCCGTGAGCGCTGACATTTGCTCGATAGGAGCGAGCAGTTCCCGAATCGTAAAATGGTTGTAGCCTTCGGCTTTATAGGCTTCTTCCTTGCCGCCGGCCGAAAGCACGCACAGCATGGTTTTACCTTGTAGTTCGGTTCCTTCAGTGCCGTAAGCAAAGCCATACTCCAAAACCAGATCTTGCCACTCTTTTAAAATTGCTGGGGTTGAATACCAATATAGTGGGAATTGAAAAACCACCACATCATGCTCGCGCAAGCGTTGTTGTTCACGGTCGATATTGATATCGAAACGAGGGTATTCACCATAGAGATCAACACATGTCACGCCTTCAATTTTTTGAGCTTCTTTGAAAAGTGGAGTATTCACTTCTGAACGATGCTGGGAAGGATGAGCAAAGAGAATTAATACTTTTTTATTCGCCATAAGGATCCTTGCTATCTAAATAACCATGCCCAGTAGGAGCGCAGGTTGGTTAGAAAATGTAACTCATAAATGGCCGTCAAGCTAGCTTGGAAAAGTGCTTAAGCTGTTTCAATATCAATAAAAAACCACCAAATAAGTTGGTGGTTTTGGCAAGCGTCAAATTTTAATTAATCATGAATAGGAACGACTAAAATATCGACTGGTGACTTGTTGATAAGATGTCTTGAGTAGGAAATGATTTTGCTCCAGAAATCTTGGTGATGGCCACAAATCAGCAAGTCCACTTCTTGCTCTTTGATGGTAATTTCGAGCTTATCGGCTAAATCACCAGTACCCACGAAGAAGTGTTTGAGTGGATAATCCATGTACTCACTGAATGTTCTCAAACATTCCATAGAGTGCTCATTCAGCGGCCTTTGGTCTGGGTTCTCTTTAATGTCTACGAGCTCACGATAAATTTCCCCGTGAGTTCCATCAATATGGATGAATGAAATATCGGAGTCGAGATAGTTAGCCATCGCTACGGCTCTGTCGATCAGAACTGTGCTCTCATCGGACAGTTCGAGTGCAACAAGGATATGTTTGTATTTCATTACCACGCCCTTATGTGGATTAGCTTTACTGTAAGCATAGTATGGCTTGGGCAAAATTTGTGTAGATAAGATCTCGAAATCGTTCAAAGTTTTGATAAATAATGCTGCTTGCTTTTTAGTCAGAAAACCCGCTAAACTTCGAAAATCATTTCTCTAGGAGATTACGCCAAAATGAAGAACTAAACCTGTTATCCATATTTTTACTTATTTTTTGGATCTGCAGGGTTAGTAGGCGTAGCTCACTTTCCGATATTTCTTTGCAACAAGACGACTTTTTGATTTGACGTTTATCGTCGAGCTTTACATAGAGCTTAATGCGTTTGTGCACGCGTTTTGTTGCAATCTCAAATCATAGCTACGGCTGTTGTCCCTGTCATACAGGAGGCAAATTATGCCAGTTTTACAAGCTTTTAATGTTAGCCATCAGTTTGATAATGGCGATACGCTATTCCAGTCTATTTCTTGTTCCATGACTAAACGACGTGTTGGTTTGGTTGGGCGCAATGGCATCGGTAAGTCACTTTTGGCTTCAATTTTGGCGGGAGAAACTCAGCCTTCCAGCGGTGTAGTGACTTTTCCCTCTTCTTTCATGATGTATCGCCAGCAGCCGTCTGATTTGCTTTCAGGTCAGCAATCGATCGCCCAGTTTCTGGGAACTGACTCGGTCTTGCATGCTTTAAAGCAGATTGAACAAGGTGATGTTTCTGAGCATTGGTTCGAACTGGTTGGCGAACAGTGGGATATTGAACTGAAACTCAAACAGCAGCTTGCTGCGATGGGCTTGCCGCAAGACCCTGATTTCTCATGTGCTCGGCTCAGTGGTGGTCAGTTGGCGCGTTTGCAGTTATGGCAATTGTTTGAAAACGAAGCGGAGCTTTTGATTCTCGATGAGCCATCCAATCACCTCGATACCGAGGCGAAACAATGGCTGATAGAGTCTATGACGCATTTCGGCGGCGCGATTTTACTCATCAGTCACGATCGTGAGCTGCTGCGATCAATGGAGGAAATTTGGGAACTATCGGGCCTAGGTTTACAGGTTTTTGGTGGAAATTACGATGTGTATGCCGAGCAAAAACGCACTGAGCTACAAGCGATCGAAAGGCAGTTAGCGCAGGTCGATAAACAGAAAAAACGGTTAGCTGAGCAAGCCCAGAAAAATCGCGAAAAAGCTGACCAACGCGCCGCGCAAGGGAACAAACTGCGCAAAGACGGCAGTCAGCCCAAAATTTTGCTTGATGGCAAAAAGGATAGCGCGACCGCCAGCACATCAAATCGCAATAAGAATGAGCAACTCAGACAAGTGCATTTACAAGCCAAAGAGCGGGCGTTGCAATCGCGACATGAGCAGCTCAAAGCGCAAAAGCTTTATCTTGCAGATAATCCGAACCGTTCGAGAAAAGTGTTGTCGATACAAGAAGGTATATTGCCTTTTGGGGATTCTACTCCTATCACTTTGCAGATTTTTGCGAACGATAAAGTCCATCTCAAAGGGAAAAATGGCTGCGGAAAGTCAACCTTGTTAAAGACGTTGCTTGGCGAGTTGTCGTTTCTGAGAGGTGAGCTGCAAGTGAATACTCCCTTGTATTATCTCGACCAACACTTTGGCGCAGTGAATCCAAATCTTTCGTTACTTGAGAACGTAATGGAGACTTGCCAAGAGATGACGGAAAGTGAAGCGAGAGCCTTACTGGCGGGGATCGGTTTTCGTCGAGACGCTGTGTTTCGGTTGGGATGCGTACTAAGCGGTGGCGAGAAGATGAAGCTCGCAATGCTGATCGTCAGCCATCAACACTCCCAGCCTTTGCTGCTGCTTGATGAACCAGATAACCATCTCGACCTCGAGTCAAAAATAGTGCTTAGTCAGGCGTTAAATACATACAAAGGTGGATTTGTTCTGATTAGTCACGACCAAGATTTTGCTTCTGAGTCTGGGGTTTTGCGTCAAATCGAACTGAATTAGACGAAAGAGAGTAAACGCCATCGTTGCTCTTCAGCGTTGTTCCTAAGCTCTACACCCCCACTTACCGATATGTAGAATTGGCAGGAAATGAGGGTGTTAGGATGGCTTTCACAACTCGTTTAATGAAATTAGATTCATTTTGTCGATATATAGTAGAGTTCTGATGTATTGCACAAAAAGACAACAGAAAAATAAAAAGGAATTTCATGAAAAAGAACACCCTAGCACTCGCAACGGCTCTCGCACTCGGAAGTGTGTTGTCTGCGGCGCATGCAAATGAAGCGGCGCAGTCGTCGGTTGAACAGGTAACCCCGAAAGCCATCACGTATCCAACCACACAAAAAGTGGATGTTGTCGATGACTACTTTGGTACAAAAGTGAGTGATCCTTATCGCTGGTTGGAAGACGATCTCAGCCCAGAAACCGCAGAATGGGTGAAGGCACAAAATGCAGTGACGTTTGATTATCTGTCGAAAATCCCTTACCGCAAGCAGATTGAAGAGCGCATTACTAAGTTCATGGATTACGAAAAACAAAGCCAACCGTTCAAAGAGGGTAAGTTCACTTACTTCTACAAAAATGACGGGTTACAAAACCAAGACGTGCTTTATCGGCAGCTAGGTGATGGTGAAGCAGAAATTTTCCTCGATCCAAATACTTTTAGTGAAGATGGCACCACATCGTTAGCGGGAGTGAGCTTTTCACGAGATGGATCTTTAGTTGCATACAGCATTTCGGAAGGCGGTAGCGATTGGCGAAAAGTCATAGTTCTAGAGACAGAAACCAAAAAGCCCGTCGGCGAAACGCTGGTGGATATTAAGTTCAGCGGCATCAGTTGGCTCGGCAATCAAGGCTTCTATTACTCAAGTTATGACAAGCCAAAGGGGAGTGAACTTTCCGCGAAGACGGATCAACACAAGCTCTACTTTCATAAGCTTGGGACGAAACAAAGTGAAGACCAGCTGATTTTCGGCGGCTTTGAGGAAGAGAAATACCGTTATGTTGGCGGCTATACGTCGGATGATGAACGCTACTTGTTTATCTCAGCCAGCATATCGACATCGGGTAACAAACTGTTCTTTAAAGATCTGAGTAAGCCAAACAGCCCGCTTAAAACCATTTTAGATAACACCAGTTCTGATACTTGGGTAATAGACAACCAAGGCACGAAGCTGTACTTGGTTACGAACCTTAATGCACCGAACAAACGCGTCGTGACGGTGGATGCGAGTCAGCCGCAGCCCAAAAACTGGAAAGATTTGATCCCTGAAACAAAGAACGTGTTACGCGTTTCTACCGCGGGTGGCAACTTGTTTGCGAGTTATATTGTTGATGCGATCTCGATGGTGAAGCAATACGACATGAACGGCAAACTCATTCGAGAAATCAAATTACCTGATATTGGCAGCGCATACGGTTTCTCGGGTAAAAAAGAAGAAACCGAGGTCTATTATTCTTTCACCAACTACAAGACGCCAAGCACTACGTATCGTCTGAACATCAAAGATGGTGATAGCGAGGTGTACTACAAATCTAAAGCGCCATTTGACCCTGCTTTGTATGAATCTCGCCAGGTGTTTTACACCTCAAAAGACGGAACAAAAGTGCCGATGATCATCACCTATAAAAAAGGGACACCGATGGACGGCAGTGCACCAACCATCCTATATGGTTATGGTGGTTTCAACATCAGCCTCACACCATCTTTTAGCCCGACACGTGCGGCTTGGCTGGAGCTTGGTGGTGTTTACGCGGTAGCGAACATTCGTGGCGGTGGGGAGTATGGTAAAGAGTGGCACAACGCTGGCATTCAAATGCAAAAGCAAAATGTGTTTGATGACTTTATTGCGGCGGCTGAATTTCTAATTGATGAAAAGGTAACGTCATCAAACAAGTTAGCCATTAACGGTGGATCGAATGGTGGCTTGTTAGTGGGGGCTGTTATGACGCAACGTCCAGAGTTGTTTAAAGTGGCGCTGCCAGCAGTCGGCGTACTGGACATGCTGCGTTATCATACTTTTACCGCAGGTGCTGGTTGGGCGTATGACTACGGCACGGCAGAGCAAAGTAAAGAGATGTTCCAATATCTGAAAGGTTATTCGCCAGTGCACAATGTAAAAGCGGGGGTGGAATACCCAGCGACATTGATTACAACGGGTGATCATGATGATCGTGTTGTTCCTGCTCACTCTTACAAATTTGCTGCTGAGTTGCAGTCAAAACATGCGGGTTCAAATCCGACCTTGATTCGCATCGAAACCAATGCAGGGCATGGTGCTGGCACACCAACGCGTAAAATAATTGAGACAAATGCAGATATTTATAGCTTTGCACTGTTCAATATGGGAATAGAGAAACTGCAATAGTGCGAATCGTTTGCGTTTTTAGTTAACGAAATGCATTGGTGCTTTTGCACTCGAAAATAAAAGGGAATCACAGAGTGTGATTTCCTTTCAATTTATTGTGGAGTAACTATTCTAAATTGACCGCAAGGCTAATTAAATTAAGGTATTTGCAATTTATTACAACTCTCTTCTTTACCTGAAGAGTAATATGCGATAAAAATAAAACTTGATCGCGATCACCTAACACCATTGCACTCCTTATTTATATGGTAAATTTAATTAATCATTTGTTCTAATGATAATTGAATTTTCATAAGTTTTAATATTCCCTTCTTCGTAAAGCTTACCAAATTTCAAGTTATATAAGATATAAGTAGCAGTGATTGAACTTTTACGACGCTTTATTTTATTTTAATTAAAACGTCTAATGTTTCATCATTATTAAATTTGCTTTGATAATTTATATTATCCAAAGCGAGTTGTGTTGCTTGCTATTTATGATGACCTCATGACGTGAATAATTTTATAATCATTAAAATGGATACAGTTTTATGAATTTAGTGAAACCGTCTGTTGTTATCATGGCAGCAGCCCTTCAACTCGCGTCTTCTGTTTATGCTCAGACAAATAATGACGAAGAACTACAAGATATGTCTGACCCACTTGCGGTTTACACCCAAGCTGGCTTTGGTATTACTGACAAAGGCGCGAACATCAAAATCGGTCAAACTTACCAATCTAGCCAGCCTGGCACCATGGCGATGAACATCATCGAAATGAAAGGCATTGGTGGTGAGCTATTTGGCATTCGCGACAATGACGATCCAATGTATGCCAATGTTGATGACAGCATTGACTCTTTCCGACTACGTAATTTCCAAGTAGAAGTCGCAAAAGGTCTAGGCCGTCAATTGGATGTAAACTACGATGTTGATAACGATAAATTAGATGCATCTTATAGCTTTATTCAAGGTCTACCTAAGTTTGGTATGTTGCAGCTATTTCCTTTAGCTGGTGCGGGTGTCACTATTGCTAATGATTTTAGTGGTGATGACAAAGGTTACGAAATTCCAGGTACTTTCACCGTTGTCGGTATGTACTCAAAAATTGAATTAACCGATAAAATCTGGATTAACTACAACCCAATGTATATGCATACATTGTCAGGGTCTAGTCAATATAAAGATACTTATTACGCGGGCGAAGATAATATCTTAACTCATGAGTTTGCGTTGTCTTATCAAATTAATCCTCGCGCAAATATTCGTTACTTTGCAAACTGGAATGAGCACGTTAATTTCGGTGATGGTGATCACCGTATCGAATTTAACTACCAATTCTAACTCACTCGTTTATTTCCAGAATAGAAAGTGTGTTTATCCATATATTTAAATATTTAGGCTAGGGCACTTTCTACATAAAGTAGGTTTATCATGAAAGCCAAATATAAATTTGCGTTGGTATCTATTGCTATATCTTCTGCATTACTATCAGGATGCAAAACTGGCGATATCGCAACGAAAACTGCCCAAGCACCCTCTGTTGAAACCGTTACCCTAACCGAAACAAAAATCACTCCTTATCATACTTTTATCGGTCGAACTGAAGCGGTAAATGACGTTGATATTATGCCTCGAGTCGGTGGCGAATTAACCGCGATTCATTTTAAAGATGGCGATATGGTCGAAAAAGGCCAATTGCTGTTTGAAATCGACGACCGCCCTTACAAAGCGGCACTGGCGTATGCAAAAGCGTCGTTGCAAAAAGCAAAAGCACAACTCGTTCAAACTACGCGTGATGCAGAACGTGTGAAGAAACTCATCAAAGATAAAAGCATCAGTGAGCAGCAATACGATGACGCCATTGCCGCGCACGCCGCAGCGATTGCTTCGGTAGAAGAGGCGAAAGCGACGCTGGTTTCAGCAAGACTCGATCTTGAATTTAGCTCTGTGCGTGCTCCTTTCTCTGGCCGCGTGGGTTTCAGCAACTTCCGAGTGGGTGACCGTATTTCGAAAATTCAACTCGTTCCTCTTGTTTCGATCACTCAAATCGACCCAATTCGCTTTGGCTTTGATGTGGATGAGAAGCTCTACCGCCGCGTAAGAAGTGCGATTGATGTGGCTCATCGTAACGATGACAAACTGGATGTTGATTTAACACTGACGCTTTCAGACGGCTCATTGTATCCGCTTGATGGCAAGATCTACGCCGTTGGCAACAAGATCGATTTAGAAACAGGTTCAATTCGAGCAGAAGCACAATTCGATAACCCAACTTACGCGCTTATGCCGGGTGAATATGGCAACTTGACCATCAAGCTGCGCAACAAAACCATTGATGGTTTGCTTATCCCATCGGCGGCTGTTCAACAAGACCAAGCGGGTGACTACGTCATGGTGGTTGGTGATGATCACGTGGTGTCTCGTCGTAACGTTGAACTCGGTCAGACCTACGGTGTGAAACGTGCTGTGCTGACTGGTTTGGCGGCTAACGAAAAAGTCATCGTCAATGGTCTTCAAAAAGTGCGTCCGGGTGCAACGGTGAAAGACGTTGAACTACAGAGTGAACAAGGCTGAGTGAGTACTGATGTTAAGTAAATTTTTCATTCACCGGCCGAAGTTTGCTTTGGTGATCTCACTGGCGATGACATTGATGGGTATGATCGCCCTGAAAGTCTTGCCAATTTCTGAGTATCCTCAAATCTCTCCAACGGTAATTACGGTGAGCACCATGTATCCGGGTGCAAACGCGGACGTGGTTAAAAAGACGGTAGCACAACCGATAGAAGCCAAAGTCAACGGCGTTGAAGACATGATTTACATGTCTTCTGTGATTGGTAACGATGGCTCATACACATTGCGTATTTACTTCCGAGTGGGCGCAGATGGCGATATGGCGCAGGTTCGTGTGAACAACTTGGTGGCACAGGCGACGTCGTCTCTACCACAAGAAGTAAACCAAATCGGTGTGACGGTTAAGAAGAAATCTTCCGACATGCTGGGCGTTATCACACTGCGTTCTCCGAAACAGTCTTACGACAGTATCTACCTTTCTAACTATGCGGATCTCAATATCGTTGAGCGTCTAAAACGTATCGAAGGTATGAGTGACATTACGCTGCTGGGTAAGAAAGACTACTCAATGCGTATTTGGTTGAACCCAAATAAACTGGCCACCTTGAAGCTTTCTGCTAGCGATGTTATTGGCGCAATTAAAACGCAAAACATCCAAGTGGCGGCGGGTAAGATCGGTGGTATGCCAGCTCCGGGTGACCAGCAATATCAATATGTTTTGCAAACCAAAGGCCGCCTTACTTCTGCGGAAGAGTTCGAGAACATCATCATCCGCGCGAGCAAGAAAGGTTCTTTGATTCGCTTGAAAGATGTGGCTCGTGTCGAAGTTGGCGCACAAGGTTACGAAGCTGATGGTCGTATGAATAACGAACCAGCCGCCGTTCTGGCCTTGTACCAGTTGCCGACAGCGAACGCGCTAGACGTGATGGAACGCGTGAAAGAGGCCATGAAAGAGTACGAGAAATCGTTCCCAGATGATTTGGTCTACGACATCGCTTATGACTCTACCGAATACGTAGAGACATCGATTGATGAAGTGTACGAGACGCTGGTGATTGCGGTACTTCTTGTAACCTTCGTTGTGTACGTTTTCTTGCAGAACTGGCGAGCGACCATCATTCCAACCTTAGCGATTCCGGTTTCCATCATTGCGACGTTCGCAATCATGGGCGTGATGGGCATGACCATTAACACGATCTCGTTGTTTGGCTTGATCCTCGCCATCGGTATCGTGGTGGACGATGCGATCATCGTGGTAGAGAACGTGGAGCGGGTTATCCATGAAGAGCATTTAGACCCGATTCCGGCCACGATCCAAGCTATGAAAGAAGTGACGGGGCCAGTATTGGCAACAACGCTTATTTTGTTGGCGGTATTCGTACCGGTTGCGCTATTGCCGGGTATTTCTGGTCGAATGTTCAACCAGTTCGCGGTCACCATCTGTGTGTCGGTGCTGATCTCTGCGATCAACGCATTAACGTTAACGCCAGCGCTTTGTGCGTTGATGTTGAAATCTACTCACTCGCAACCTATTGCGCCTTTGCGTGCGTTTAACCGCGGTTTTGAAGCAATAACGCGCAAATATCAAGGCTTAGTTGGCTTCTTGAGCCGCCGCATTGTGCTGAGTGTCGGTGTTTATGGCGTGCTTATTGCGGGGCTGGCATTTGCGTTCATGACCGTACCTTCTTCTTTCGTACCGAACGAAGATAAAGGCGTGTTCATGGTCGAAATGCGTTTGCCAGACGCAGCTGCATTGCAGCGTACGGCACCATTAATGAAGAAGTACGTTGATGAGCTAAAACAGATGGAAGGTGTGGAGAACGTGGTTTCGGTTGCGGGTTTCTCGGTAATTAACATGGCGTCGATTCCAAACTCGGGCATGTTGATCATCAAACTGGATAACTGGAGCAAACGTAAAGACCCTGAGCTACACCAACGCGCGTTGATGAATAAAGTTAACCAAATGCTGAACTCAACGCCAGATGCCGCTTCGTTCGTTTTCGCGACGCCGGCAATCAAGGGCATGGGTGCGGTGGATGGTTTCAACCTTGTGTTGCAAGACAACTTGGGTCGTTCTCCACAAGAGTTGGCAAAAACAACCGCTGATTTTGTTGCCCAAATCAACCAACTGCCTGAAGTGGCACGTGCGTTCTCGATTTTCCGCGCGAATATTCCGCAACGTTACATCGATATTGATCGCGATAAAGCGATTTCGATGGGCGTACCGTTGAATGAAATCTTCAGCACACTGCAAGCACAGTTGGGCGGTGCCTACATTTCTGACTTCAACTTGTTTGGTCGTTCGTACCAAGTGAAAGTGCAAGCAGAAGAGCAATACCGTGACAACATCGACGACATCAACCATCTGTTTGTTCGCTCAAGCTCTGGAAAAATGGTGTCACTGGCAACGCTAGTGAAAGTGAAGCCGATCTTCGGCCCTGATACTTTGTCGAACTACAACATGTTCAGTTCTGCAACCGTGAACGGTGCGCCAGCGCCAGGCTACAGCTCGGGTGATGTTGTAAAAGCCATTGAAAAACTGGCTGCAGAATCTTTGCCAAGTGGTTACTCGTACGAGCGGTCAGGCATGACTTACCAAGAGATGAAAGCAGGCAACATGGCACCAATCGCGTTCGCACTGTCTTTGCTGTTCACCTACTTGTTCTTGGTGGCTCAGTACGAAAGTTGGACTATTCCTGCTGCGGTAATGATGGCGGTTCCAGTCGCGATTCTCGGCGCTATGGGCACGCTACTGCTGGTGGGACAACCGTTCGATTTGTACGTGCAGATTGGTGTGGTCATCTTGATCGGTATGTCCGCCAAAGTGGCGATTCTTATCGTGGAATTTGCCAAAGTTCTGCGAGAAGAAAAGGGCTTATCCATCATTGATGCTGCCAAAGAAGCTGCTCGAATCCGTTTCCGAGCAGTACAGATGACCGCATTCGCCTTCATCTGGGGGGTATTCCCGTTGGTGATTGCATCGGGTGCTGGTGCGGCATCTCGTCATTCACTGGGCTTTGCAGTATTCGGCGGCATGATTCTCTCTACGTTTGTAGGCACGTTACTGACGCCAGTGTTCTTCGTGATGATGCAATCTCTGCGCGAGAAGTTTAAGCGAAAGAAACCCACTGAACTTGAGGTGAGCGAGCAATAACGCTGATTTCAACTGACTGACTCCACAACACCCCCACGCTGTATGCGATTGGTCAATGTCTTTCATTGATATACAACCACCGTCGCAGCGTGGGGGCCCCAAACAATAATAGGTTTTAGCATGAAAAATCTTTCAAAAATCGTCGTAGCGAGCTCTCTACTGACGTGTGCTGCTGCGCAAGCGGGTGGGTTATACCTTTACGAAACTACAGCATCGGATATTGGTTTGGCATCCGCTGGTATGGCGGCTCGTGCGCAAGATGCCTCAGTAATGGCAGCAAACCCGGCTGGTCTGGCGAATGTTTCTGGTAAATCTTTCTCTGGTAACCTGATTGGCCTTTACGGTGACGCGCAACTAGACACGATGACTGGCGACGCGGGCAACGTGATTGGTTTTGTTCCTATGGCGTCGGCATTTTACAGCCAACAAGTGAACGACAAATGGACGCTGGGTATTGGTCTGTATGGCAACTACGGTCTTGGCCTCGAGTACGAAGGCCTTTTGGGTGATCATTTAGATATTCCTACAGCAACGACACAAGCCTTGACCATTCAACCTTCCGCTTCTTACCGCATCAATGATCACTGGTCTGTGGGTGCGGCGCTTGGTATTCAGTACGGTATGTATGAAGTAGAAGCGGAAGGGACGTTGGCTAGCTCTGACATGCATAAAAAATACTTAGACGAAGACCAAGATACTCAAGTCAACGGCCGAGTAGGTGTGCTTTATGAGGCAACATCAGGCACGCGTCTTGGTCTGTCTTACTCTTCTGAAACCGAATTTGAATTCGATAACAGCAACTCCATTGCTCCACAACAACTTATCTTCAGTGCTTACCACGAATTGAATGATGACCTAGCGGTGATGTGGAACGTGAACTGGCAAGACTGGAGCGAATACACAACCACGCTGAACGTAGAGACACAAGACACTTACCAAATCGCATTGGGTACTCAGTACAAACTGAATGAAAAAATGATGTGGAATGCAGGTTTTGCATTCGATACCAGCATGTATGAGAGCCAATCAAACGGTGATATTACCGTTCCTACTGGCAAGGCGTACCGCATTGGTACAGGCATTGATTACACATTGGATTCAGAAAACTCAATTGGTTTCGCGTTTGAAGCGATCTTGATGGAATCGTCAGAAACGCCAAGCTTACAAGCTGGCTTTGATGAGCCTGCTCTGTACTTCATGAGCATGAGCTACAACTGGAAAAACTAATCATTCCTAATCGCTAAAACGCCTTCCTTACAGGCCATTCTACCCTAACTACCTGCACTGGATGCTGTCACGCCATCTAAGGTAGTTAGGGCGCTTCTGTTACATCCAGTGAGTGATGATTCAAAAAGTATCTGCGCAGCTAAGTGCGGGTATTCAACATCTCAAAGGACTAAAAATGAAAAATAAACTAGCGTTAGTGTGTACGACTTTGTTGGTCAGTACGCTGGCTCATGGTGCCGAGCACCGAGTAAAAGACAATAAAAACAAGTTGGCGGATGACCCAACAAAAGTCATTACGAAATTTGGCGCGTCGTACGCAAACAACTACGATTTTGATGATCAAAACATCTCATTCTCGGGCTCACTTGCGCTTGACCAAGCGCGCAAAATTAACCTGCGTATCAATGATGATGCGAGCGAGTGGCGTATTGGTGGCTCGTGGTTGTTTCCGGTCGGTATCGTGAACTTCAACTTCGGTAAAAATGAATACGTAAACGGCGCGGATCAAACCAACTACAGCGTTGGTACCTTTATGCCGCTAAGTTATTTCGGGATTGAGCCAGCAGGCTTCCAAATTTTCCCAATGGCAGGCTATACGTACAACACTGGTGATGTTCCTGTTTGTGACGGTGCAGCAGGCAGCAACTGTAGCGAGCCTAACTTTACGGGCACTCCAAGTGCAGAGAATGGCTTCAATATGATGAGCTCTTCAGGCAGCAGCGGTTACGTTGGTGCATTTGCGCTGAAATCGTTTACCAAAGAGCTGACGTTAATCAGCTCGCAGCAGGCACTTACGGCTCAGAAAACAGTGAAGGAGAGAACTACAAAGGCTTCTTTGGTGGTATCGGCCTTGGTTATCTCGTGAATAAACGTCACTCGTTTAACGTAATGACGTTTGTCATGGACAACAACACCTATTTAGATGAGGCAGATAGGCGCGTCGCATTATCTTACCAATATCAATTTGAGTAAATTGAAAACGCAGCAACGATGGCTGCGTTTTTACTTTGATGGAATAAATTAGTGAATCGCGTTCTTTTCTTCGATCTTTTTCTGATATTGGTGTTTTAATATATACATGCGCTTAACATCGCTATAGGCTCCGTTAATAAAGTATTCTTCTACTAAATGGCCTTCTTCAATAAAACCACATTTCTTATATAAATGAATAGCGACTTCATTATCCACTGCGACCAATAAGTATATTTTACGTAGATTAAGAATCGAGAAGGAGTAATCCAATGCACGATTAATCATCTCTGTCGCATAACCTCGTCCTTGATGTTCTGGGGCGATGATTATCTGAAACTCAGCGCTTCGGTGAATGTAGTTGATCTCAATAAGTTCGACCAATCCAATCACTATGCCGTCTTCATCTTCAACCACAAAGCGTCTTTCTGCGTCATCATGTATATGTTTTCGGTACAGTTCTTCGAGCTCATCATAAGATTCATAAGGCTCTTCGAACCAGTAGGCCATGATATTTCGGTTGTTATTTAGTTCGTGAATAAAGCGCAAATCAGAGCGTTCTAGTGCACGCATTTTTAGGCCTTTCTTCATCATTTATCTCCAATGAGGCGGAGTAAACCTCCGCAATTGATGCTAGAAAATCTTAACGTATTTAACAAGAATAGCGCATCTGTTTTTGGGAAATATTGTGGTTTTTTCAATATGGAAACTTAGAGTTCACGCCAAATAAAAATTAATCTTTACGATAAAAAATTAGATTAGGTGGTTTGCCTAATATCATATTAAATACCGCGCAACGACTTAGTGTCTTAATCTAAATAAACAAGGTATTCAATATGTTTTCAATCGGTGACGTAGTAGTAGCGACTAAAGGTATCGATCTTGGCGAAATGGTTGTTACAGGTTTAAGCAGTGGCGGTTTTTACACACACGTAAAAGCAGGCGAGAAAACGCTAACTTACCCAGCTAAAGATCTTAAGAAAGCATAATTAAATTTGCTCACTCTTATTTCTAAACTGGCTTAAAGTTCGTATTACTTATTTTAGGCGGGTTAGAATTTATAAAAGGTAGCGCAACAAGTCGCTACCTTTTTTATCACTCTCTTTTCTAGTTTTCTTCTGTTTTATGAACCTCAACACGGTTTCTACCGGTTTCTTTGGCTTTGTAAAGGGCTAAGTCGGCGCGTTTTACGAGTGGTTCAAACGAGTCATCCAAGCTACAGACTTGAGTTACACCAATACTAGCGGTAAAGCTCATATCACGACCTGAGTGTTGAATCGTCGTAGTTTCTAGCGCATTGCGGATCGTTTCTAATGTGTTTAGGGCTTCTTGCGATGACCGGCTTCTTAGTACGATGGCAAACTCTTCACCGCCAACTCTGGCAAGTAAGTCACAGTCAAGTAGATGACTTTGAATGGTGTTGACTGCATGGATCAGCGATTTATCGCCAGCATCATGACCAAACCGATCATTAAGGCTCTTAAAGTTGTCTAAATCTAGAATAGCAACATGGAAGTCAATGCCTTGGGTACGGTATTCAGTCAGGCGGCTTTCGATTTGTCGCATGAATTCTCTGCGGTTTGGAATGCCAGTCAGATCATCCGTTGTGGCAAGATGCTCCATTTTCATAATTTGTATATGAAGAGCAATGTTTAAAGCAATCCAGTTAGCAATGCACTGAAGCTGTGCCGCTTGTTCGTTTGTGTAAGTGTGCGTTTGGTGATGTGCAACATTAAGCGTGCCCAAACAGACTTTACCGTGCATTAAAGGCGCATCCATACACGTCCCCATGCCATTGGATGCCAGCATCACACAATCGACCTCATCAGATTGAGTGACATCGTCACAGATCATCAGTTGTTGTTTTTTGAACACTCGGCCAACAAAAGCTCGGTGAATAGGTACCAAGAATTCAGCCGGAATCGCTTTATTACCAGAGAAAGAGTAGACCTTTAGATGATCATCATTTTCATAAAGCGTGATACTCGCGCGGTCAGAATTGAATATACGATTTATCCATTCTGCGACAGTATCGAGCACCTGCTGCAATGTTTCCGATTGAGCTAAAAAGTGAACAAACCCTATCGGCATACAGATCGGACTTTCCATGTTCTGCATCGATAAGTCATCAGGGTTAAAAGTTCTTTCAAGTCTCAATAGACATCTCCTTGCGATGTTGCAAATACCAACAATAAGTTACACGAAGCTATTTTCAAGAAAAATGCGTTCCTACGTAAGATTATGGTTTATTTATCGCCATCTATGTGTGTTCAATTGCTTAATGTGGGCGTTAACTCACGCCTAAATGAATAAATGTTATACCTATTTATAAGTAAGTCATTACTCAATAAGGGGTGTTTTTGAGGTAGAACCAAAGAATAAGAAGCCCTTCAGGGAAGAGAAGGGCAAAGAGGGTGAACTTAGGAAAGTAAATACGTAAGCAGTGAATTAATTATCTTTGTATTTCTGTAAAATCAACTGACTGATTTGCGCGATGAGCTGGTCTCTGGCTTGAAGTGATAGCTCGGTTTCTGTGACATAGATACTAATGTAAACAGGACGATGGTTTTCCTTCCATATGATTGCGTTAATACCGCGCGAACCGTGACCACCCGCACCAGAGCGGTCGGCGATAGACCAACCTGTTGGTAATACTGAACGCATTAACGAGTCTGAAACCTTGTTGTCCTGCATCCAGATTTTTAATTGCACGCGAGACTCGTAAGACAACGTTTCTCCTTCAATCAAGGTTCGCAGAGTGTTTACCATGGCGTTAGGTGTGGTTGTGTCGCGGTTGTCTCCCGGTGTCGCTTCGTTCAAACGTGGTTCTAATCTATCTAGGCGCGTCGCTTTATCACCAATAGTTCGCAGAAACATTGTCACGGCCTTAGGACCGCCGATTTCATTCAATACTAAGTTGGCAGCAGTATTATCACTCATCAACATCGCGGCTTCACAAGCGTGCTCTACGCGTGTGTTTTGGCCTGCGAGTTTGTCCATCACTGGAGACCACACAACGATGCTGCGCTCATCGACTTTCGCGGTCGCATTTTTACTTAGCTTACCGCTGTCCATATCACTTAGCATTGTGGCGCAAGCCAAGGTTTTGAATGTGCTCATGAGTGGGAAGCGCTCATCGCCGCGGTAATCCCAGCGCTCATCGGTTTGCGTATCCCAAACCGAGACTCCAATTCTGCTTGAGGTTTGTTGTTCGATGAGAGAAATGTCTTCATTCAGTTGGGATGCGTAACTTAGGGTTGAGCAAACCATTAGCCCAGCTAACAAAAATAACTTTTTCATGCGTCGTGTTCTTCATTTTGGTTTTGGTTCGCACTGTGGCGATGTTACGCAAACTATAACGAGCGAATACTCTAACCACTGTTAAATCCATGTCGATTTTTTGTAGGATTCTGCGCAATACCTCCAAGTTTGTTATTGACCTTAAGTATATTGAGGGTTTACTCAACTTTACGAATATTGACGTTGCATTACGCTAGAAAAACTAAACTAGAGTTGTCGTCAATTTGAGAGTGATGTTCATGAAAACTGTACGAAATTTTTTATGGATGATAGTTGCCGCCGTGTCTGTGTTGTGGTGGATGAGTGAACCGCAACTGCTGTCCTCGACCCAATTCTTCCAATGGCGCTCCGCGCTTATTCAATATTCTGGTGTTTTGTCGTTAGCTTTGATGTCTATTGCGATGGTGCTGGCGCTGCGCTTACCTGTGATAGAGCAATGGGTTCATGGCATGGACAAGGCATATCGAGTACACAAGTGGTTAGGTATAACAGGCGTCAGTTTGGGTGTGATCCATTGGCTTATGTATAAAGTGCCGAAGTGGCTCGTTGCTGCTGGTTGGTTGGAAAAACCAGTAAAACACACTGGAGCAGGGCCATCAGGCAATAACTTCGTTGGTTTGGAGTTATGGGTTAAAGAACTGCGTGATGTAGGCTTGGATTTAGGTGAGTGGGGCTTTTATTTGCTATTGGTATTGCTGGCAGTGTCACTCTGGACTGTTGTTAAATACAAACCGTTTAAGTTATCCCATCGCTTAATGGCTGTGGTGTATTTGATGGTTGCCTTGCATTCGGTCTTATTGATAAAGCATGCATACTGGGGCGATCCCATTCATTTTGTCGCTTTTGGTTTTGCATTGATGGGCTCTGCGGCTGCCGTTTATAGCTTGTTTGGCTTTGTCGGACGAGCGAATCGCTATCCCGCCAAAGTGGTGTCGACTCGCTACTTCCCTCAAGCGCGAGTGATGGAGCTGGTTTTGGCGCCAGGCAATAACGGTAAAGGAAAACCTTGGCAAGGACACAAAGCCGGGCAGTTTGCTTATGTTCGTTTTGGTAATGAAGATCCGCATCCGTTTACGATTGTTTCAGGTGAGCACGATCCAGAGATTCGCTTTTTGATCAAAGAGCTAGGCGATTTCACGACCAATTTGTACCAGCGTGTGAAAGCGAGTGATGAGGTTGTTGTTGAAGGGCCGTATGGACGTTTAGAGTTTGATGTCAACAAGCCGCAAGTTTGGATTGCTGGTGGTGTCGGGATAGCGTCGTTCTTTGCCATCTTATCTTCATTGAAAGCGTTAAAAAGACATCCGCCAGTGCATTTGTTTTATTGCACACGTGGCTTAGATAGTCATTTAGTGGATGAACTATGGAATGCCGCGCGTCAGGCACAAGTGAAACTGAACGTGATAGATACTGCGGTTTCACCTCGACTTAATGTTGAACAAATTGCGAAGGAATGCGGCGATTTATCGCGTTATGAGTTTTATTTCTGTGGACCGGAGGTATTTTCTCGAACCCTGAAAAAAGAGTTAGAGGCATATCGTTTTGATACAGAACATCACTATCATGAAGAGCTGTTTGTGATGCGATAATCTAGTATTTGGGGTGAAATAAAAAGGAGCTGAATCAGCTCCTTTTTATTTACATTTAACGTCTAAGAACCGTGTGAATGCGTAAATCCGGTTTCACTACAGTTCCACTTTTTTGACCATGCCGGCCTCTGCATGTCCGGGGATATTACACGCGAACTCTACATTTTTATCGCCATGGAAGTGCCACAGGAGTTGTTTTGCTTTGCCTGGTTCAACAGTGACAGCATTGCCGGAGTCATGCATGTGATCGCCAGACATGGTTTTCATCATTTCACGATGTTTAAGCTGTTCTTCTGCTGAGCCAATGGTAAATTCGTGATTGATTTTGCCTGTATTCATTACCACAAATTGCACCACATCATCCGGTTCTATTGTCACGTCTTTTTTGAATGTAATTTTCATATCATCCGTTAAGAGTACATGAACGACTTTGTCTGGTTTTGCGCCATTTGCAGGCATACCAACCGCTGACATGCCCGGCATGCCGCTCATACCAGAATGATCCATTTTACCGTGGTCCATTTTTCCATGATCCATCGGCATATTATCCATGTTCATGGAACCGTGATCCATTTGACCATGCTCCATGTTGTCGTGGTTCATGTTTGAGTTATCCATTTGAGCAAATACGCCACCCGATACCATGGTTAGAGCAAGAGTGATAAGAGTCTTTTTCATGTTGATTTCCTTTACTATCAATGAGCTATCGCGCCATTACTCTCTGAATAATGGCGCTCGTTGTTATTTATCTTGGTGTTGAGTTGATTTCACTTCACGCTGTTTCCACAGCTTGAAGATGGCAGGTAACACAAGCAGCGTTAACAGCAGGGCAGAAGCCATGCCACCAATCATCGGTGCAGCGATGCGTTGCATCACTTCAGAGCCGGTTCCCTGTCCGTACATGATTGGAATAAGACCAATGATTACCGTTAATACGGTCATCATGACAGGCCGCACACGCAAGCCAGCGCCTTCGCGAATTGCATCTGTAAGATCCCGTGCTTGAAGTGGTCGTTGTTTCTCTTCTGCATCCAGTTTTCGGTAGTGCCACGCTTGGTTGAGATACACCAGCATGATGACGCCTATCTCCACCGCAACGCCGGCGAGGGCGATAAACCCAACCCCCACGGCAATAGAGAAGTTGTAGTTCAGATAATGCATCAGCCATAAGCCACCAACCATTGCTAAAGGCAGCGTCAGCATGATGATCAGCACCTCACCTACACGGCGAAAGCTGAAGTAAAGTAGCATCATGATGATCGCAATAGTGATTGGTACTACGACACTTAAGCGGTCTTTGGCGCGTTCCATGTATTCGTACTGACCTGACCAAGCCAGCGAATAACCCGCAGGTAATTCAAGTTGATCTGCTACTACTTGTTGTGCTTCCACGACGTATGAGCCTAGGTCACGACCTTCGATATCCACGAAAACCCAACCGTTTGGACGCGCGTTTTCGGTTTTGATCATCGGTGGACCATCTTCATAACGAATATCTGCCACGTCTGCGAGTGCGATGCGTGCGCCGTTGGGGGTTACCAGTGGTAGGTTTTGCAGTTTAACAACCGAGTCACGGTAGTCTTGCGGGTAGCGAACGTTAATCGGGTAGCGTTCCAAGCCTTCAATGGTTTCTCCAACATTCATACCCCCAACAGCGGTTGAGATGACTTGCTGAACGTCTTTGATGCTTAAGCCATATCTCGCAGCAGCGCGGCGTTTAATGTCGATTGTTACGTAACGGCCACCGGCTACACGCTCGGCATATACAGATGAGGTGCCGTGAACGCTATTAAGAATAGGTTCCAGCTGAGCACCAATTTTTTCGATCTCTTTCAGGTCTGGGCCTGCAATCTTGATCCCAATTGGCGTTTTAATACCGGTCGCTAGCATGTCGATACGCGTTTTGATTGGCATTACCCAAGCGTTGGTGAGTCCCGGAAACTGAATCAGTTCATCGAACTCTTTGCGTAACGACTCTGTCGTCACGCCTTCACGCCATTGATCGTGAGGTTTTAGCTGAATAACTGTTTCAATCATGGTGAGTGGTGCAGGATCGGTGGCCGTTTCCGCACGGCCAATCTTGCCCCAAACCGTTTTGACTTCCGGTACGGTTTTGATCAGCTTGTTGGTTTGCTGAACTAGTTCACGTGCTTTACCAATCGAGATTCCCGGATACGTAGTCGGCATGTACATCAAGTCGCCTTCATCCAATGGTGGGATGAACTCGCTACCCAGTTGACTGGTTGGATAGTAAGCTGACGCCATTAGGCCTAAAGCGATAACGATCATACTCTTAGGATACTTGAGGCTGGTATTCAGCAACGGGCGATACAGCGCAATTAAGCCTCTATTTACTGGATTCTTATGTTCTGGTAATACGTTGCCACGGATGAAATAACCCATGAGCACAGGTACGAGGGTAATTGCCAAACCTGCCGCTGCGGCCATTGCATAAGTTTTAGTAAAGGCGAGAGGGGAGAACATCTTGCCCTCTTGACCTTCCAGTGCAAATACTGGCACAAAGCTTAACGTGATGATAAGTAGTGAGAAGAACAGGGGCGCGCCCACTTCTTCAGCGGCTTTGCCAATCACTTGCCAGCGGTTCTTATCCGTGAGAGGCGTTCGTTCAATATGCTTGTGGACGTTTTCTATCATTACGATGGCACCATCCACCATAGCACCGATGGCGATGGCAATCCCCCCGAGCGACATGATGTTGGCATTAATGCCTTGAGAATGCATGACGATAAACGCGGATAAAATACCGACGGGCAAGCTCAGAGCGATCACCAAAGACGAACGGATGTGAAATAGGAAGAGGGCACAAACAATCGCCACGACAATGAATTCTTCCGCCAATTTCTTCCACAAGTTTTCTACGGCAGCGTTAATCAGCGTGGAGCGATCGTAAGTAGGCACGATTTCTACACCATCCGGTAAGCTGCGCTGTAAATCTTCCAGTTTGTCTTTAACTTTGCTGATGACTTCACTCGCGTTTTCGCCGAATCGCATGACAATTACTCCACCAACCGCTTCACCTTCGCCGTTAAGCTCAGAGATGCCGCGACGCATTTGCGGACCTAAGTTGATGTCGGCAATGTCGCCCAGTAAGAGCGGTGTACCTTTCTCTGTCACTTTGAGCGGGAGTGATTCAATATCTTCAATACTCGTTAGGTAACCTGTAGTGCGAACCATGTGTTCCGCTTCAGCTACTTCAACAACAGAGGCGCCCGTTTCCTGATTGCCGTTTTGGATCGCCATGTTCACTTGTTGCAGTGTCAGGTTGTAAGCACGTAGCTTTGCTGGGTCAATCTGAACTTGATATTGCTTCACCATACCGCCAACGGTTGCGACTTCAGAGACGCCATCGACGGTTTGCAGCTCATATTTCAAGAACCAGTCTTGCATACTACGCAGATCAGCAAGATCATGGTTGCCAGTTTTATCTTGCAGTACATAGCTGTAGACCCAACCCACTCCCGTCGCATCTGGTCCTAATGTCGGTTTTGCACTCGGTGGTAATTTAGGTGCTACTTGGCTTAGGTACTCTAAAACGCGCGAACGTGCCCAATACATGTCGGTATCATCGTTAAAAATGATATAAACATATGAGTCACCAAAAAATGAATAACCACGAACGGTTTCCGCTCCTGGTACGGCGAGCATGGCGGTTGTTAGCGGGTAAGTAACTTGATCTTCAACTACTTGAGGTGCTTGGCCTGGGTAGCTTGTTTTGATGATCACCTGAACATCAGAAAGATCCGGAATGGCGTCTACAGGTGTATTCTTTACACTGTAAAGTCCGGTTAAAACAAGCGCTAAGGTTGCGATCAAAACCATGAAACGGTTTTTGATCGACCAGCGGATTATTGCTCCAATCATAGTTAGCCCTCAACCGCTTCAAGTTGCTTCAAGACGTAGTCAGCTCCTTGTTTTTCAACTAGAAATCGGACTTTCTGACCTTCTTTGAATCCGGATAGATCCACTTCATTACCTACAGAGAAGTTCATCTCTCCTGCCTCCCAGTTCCATTCTGCAACTGGGAGATGGTTGAGAGTTATCATCCCAAAATCCGCCATCAACATGCTGATATCTCCGGTAATCCATACGTCAGTCACGACAACGCTGTCATCGGCTTTGTAGTCAACGACTTCATATTGACCGGACTCTGTTTTCTGAATTTCAAACTCGATAGCTTGGCCTTTTTGCAGAGTGCCCACATCAACGTCATCTGCGAGGGTAAAGTTCATGACCATACCCGGCCAATCCCACTCTGCTACGGGCTGATGATTAATGGTCAACATACGGTGATCTTTCATCACATCGGTGATTTCACCCTTAGCCCAAACTGTTTCTACTTTGGCTTCAGTAGGTGATGAAATACGGGATAGATCAGCCGTTTGGCTCGATTCCGAATCCAACATAAAGTGCGCAGAGGTTACGATGCGATCATCTTGAGACAGACCTTGTAGCACCTCGATTTTGTCGTCGGCTTCACGCCCAACTTTGATGCGCGTTGAGCGGTATTTACCATCGCCTTCAGACAACACGACTCGGGTCATACCGCCGGATCGAATAACGGAAGACTTAGGAATCGTCATAACTGCGTTATCAGTGACTGGTTGAAGGGCAATGTTGGCAAACATATTAGGTTTAAGATCGCCATTCGGGTTAGGGAACTTGAGGCGTACACGCAAGGTACGAGTTTTAGGATCCAGAATAGGGTATACGTAGTCGACAACCCCTTTCCATTCATTGCCTGGAATAGCATCAAGCGTCATAGTGGCGCTACTTCCTGCTTTCATCCAGTGAGCTTGGCGCTCAAATACTTCGGCATCCACCCATACATTTTCAAGTGGGCCCGCGCTGATTACCGCTTGAGCAGGGGATAGGTAACCACCTTCACGAACGTTCAAACTCGCGATGACGCCATCTTCCGGAGCTTTAATTTCAATAGTTTGCGATGCTTTCCCGCGTTGAGTGATGGCTCTGATTTGAGAACGATCAACACCCAGTGTCACTAAACGTTCTGTCGCGCCTTTTACCAGACCATTACGCCCAGTTCGGTAGGCGTTCAGCAGCTCTTCTTGTGCTTTGACTAGCTCAGGCGAGTACAGCGTGAACAGCACATCGCCTTTTTTGACCTTTTCACCCACGGCATTGATGTAAAGCTTTTCAACCCAGCCGGCCACGCGAACGTTGGTTTGCCACAAATGACTTTCGTCAAACGCGATATAGCCGACAGTTTCAATCCGAGGTGAAAGTTGCTCTAAAGAGACTTGAGCGGTTTTTACACCTAAGTTGTTTTCAACTGATGGGTCAATTTTTACCGTGCCGGGTTTGTCTTGTTCACCCGCGAGATCTTCAGCGTACACTGGGATCAAGTCCATGCCCATTGGCGATTTGCCCGGTTTGTCGCGCTTATAATTTGGATCCATTGGAGCAACCCAATAGAGTGGCTCGTTTGAGCTGCTTGCAGCGTTAGCGCCTGAGCCACTCATGTCGTGGTTTGCACCAGATAGGTACTGATTAACGCCAAACCCTAGTGCCCCGCCAACAAGCAGAGCGATGGTTGCTATCTTGATTGAATTTGAACTCATTCCTAATTCCTTATTTTCCCCATGAGGCATGACAGCGATGTTGATTGTTTATTGGTGTGCATTCGCCATCGTCCCCAAACTTGGGTTCTCTCATGTTTTGTTTTAGTTCGCGCTTGCTTCAGTCGTGATGTTGGGTGCGGATACTTGATATTCGAAACCACCCAATAAAGCCGCTAAGTTGCTGTTTACGATGTTTAAATCGGTAATAAGACGTTGCTGTTCGAGCTTTAGCGCCAGCTCGTCTGTGCTTGCCATGATCACGTCGTTAAACTGTGCGGTGTTGTTTTGATAACCCCTTTCTACCGCGTGAATACGAGCTTGAACTTGGGGAAGTAAGGTGGATTGATAACGCTCTAAACGCTGACTCAAGTTGGCGCGATCAACCAGCAATGTGTTGACCTTCGCGTTCATCTGAGTCAGTAACGTATCTTTTTGTGAGCGAGCGGCACCCACTTGATACTGGGCGGCAGCTAAGTTGCGGTCTTGGCGATTGCCAGTGAACAGGGGAATGTCCATTGTTAGATACGCGCTCACCAAATCCGATGCAGGTTCGCCTTTCATATTGTTGGCTTGACGATAGGCGTACATCACTTCCACACCGAATTGAGGCGTGTAAGCTTGCTCTGCAATGTCCACTTGAGTTTCATTGGCAGAAATACTTACGTCTGCCATTTTCACCATCGGGTGCTCACTCAACTGTTGGTAGTGCTTGGTCGTTTCGCTATTTGCAGACAACTTTTGGTTTAATGACGCCCAAGTCAGTGTGTTGCTGGCTTGAAGTGTTGAGCGTCCGTTTTGGGTATAGGTATTGAGCCAGTCCGAGCCCAACCATTCTGAGAGTTGCGAGACCAAACGGCGCTGCATTTGTGCGTTGGCTTGCAGCTTTTCATCCAACTTACTCACTTGAAGCTGTGCATTCAGTAAATCTTGCGCTTCGCTTTTGCCGATTGAGTAATTGGTTTGAATGAAGTTTTCCATTTCCGTCATGAGCCGACGGTTTTCTAGCAAAATTTGCTCTGCTTTCTGCTGATAGCCCAGCTCCAACCAAAGCTGAGTCATGCTGTTTGCCACTTCAAGCTCCCGTGCGTGAACTTGCAACGACAAACCATCGGCTTGTTGATTGGCTTTCTTTTGTTGGAGGTCGAGCGTCGAGCCACGTTCGAACTGTTGCATCAAACCGACGGAGATATTGGTCATCGGATCCTCGTCAAATTTGAAGCTATCGACAGGCAAACCACCAAAACCGACTTTCAATTTCGGGTCCATCAAGGTTGCGCTGGCTACGCCTGTTTCACGCATTGCTTCCGATTGAGCATAGAACTGCTTACGGTTGCCATCGTTACTCAACGCAACGCTAATGAGGTTTGCTAGCTCATTGGTTGACTGAGCGTGGATTGATTGAGCTTGCGCTTCTTGTTGTGCTTTCGTATTGGCTGGCGATTGTGCCACCACATTGAAAGCAGGTAGGGCAACCAGAGCCAGTGAGCATACTGGTGCCACTAAGCGATTTGGGTTGAATTCCATAATTTACATCCAAATTTATACCAAGCTCTTTTGCGTTTCGGGATCGATTGAACCGAGCGGGAGAGCGTTGGTATTTGCCAAACGGATGACGCACTTTTTTATCGCTAAATAGCAGGTAACAAATGGAGCTACGAGCGAATAGCTGAGGTGAGCACGCTATCAGTTGGGCGCAAAGAAACTGCCTGCAAAGCGATGCAGGGTCGAATGCTTTGTATGGATTAAACTATCGGAGGCCGATACAAATCATGGGTGACTTGTACCACTGGTGCGGTAATTTCTGAGGCAATGGATGCGCGACAAGCCAATGGGGAGAGCTGGCTGTCAGTGACTGGTAATGGGACAAAAACGAATGAGCAAGATGCTGTACAGCAATTGTGGATCATACCGGAGCCATCAACACAGCTCATGGTAATCTCTGCAGAGTCGGAGCTCAACGATGAGGCCATCTCCATGCTCATACTCGGGGAGCCGCAGTGATCGTTCTCGCTTGCCATTTCCGTCATGTGAGCAGACATCATGGCATCACTCGACATCATTTTTAGGCTCATTAAAGGCGCACTATTTACCACGCTAGATACCAGCAGTATCAGCGTTGTACATAACGTTAGCCAAATTGTATGCAATGATTTCAGACGCATACGGTTTCCAGTCAAAATGAGCTTATATATCGAGTAACCACTAAATAATAAAGGTTACCCTAGGGGTAAAGTCAAGGATTATACCGACCCCACTTCGAGATAATGAGTTCTACATCTTAAAGTCAATTGGACATATTAATCGCTAAGAAATATCTCGCTAGTGAGTTTTTTGTCACACGAACTTTCCATGGTAGGGTTTATCCTTATAGAATGTAAGGTTTAGTGTGCCTGCTTCGGGGGTTGTATGATAGAAATTGTCATCGATGGAAAATATAGAATTGTAGAAGAGGGGCTAACCCTTCTGGAAGCAGCCAAAGTGTGTGGGGTAGAAATCCCTTCACTGTGCGGAATGAACAAAAGTAACGAGAAAATTCCGTGTGATTTGTGTGTTGTCGAAGTGGAAAGTGGCGGAACTAAGCGCGCCTGTGATCTCAAAGTGTACCGCGGTCTCAATGTCGTCACACAATCAGAACAACTGAGTGAGCACCGCAGAAAAGCGCTCAACCGAATCATGACGGACCACTACGCCGACTGTGAAGCTCCATGCAAAACGGCGTGTCCTGCTGGAGTAGACATCCAATCTTATCTTTACCATATCTCGCAAAACGATCATCAAAAAGCGATTGAAGTGATTAAACGCACACTGCCAATGCCGTTGTCGATTGGGCGCGTGTGTCCGGCATTCTGCGAAAGTGAGTGTCGCCGTTCTTTGGTGGATGAGCCGATTGCCATTCGTCAACTCAAACGCCATGCCGCAGACGCAGATCTAGCGGCGCATGAAGCGTATGTCCCAGAGAAAAAACCAGCGAAGCATCGCAAGATCGCCGTTGTTGGTAGTGGTCCCGGTGGCTTAACAGCAGGTTATTACTTGTCGAATGAAGGTTATGACGTCACCGTATTTGAGTCCATGCCAAAAGCAGGCGGTTGGCTACGCTACGGCATTCCTGAATATCGCCTACCCAAAGACATTCTAGACAAAGAAATCGAACTGATGTGCCGCAACGGCATGCAAGTTGAAACCAACAAAAAGCTTGGTGTTGATTTCACGCTGTCTCAATTGAGTGAAGACTACGATGCTGTCTGTTTGGCAGTGGGGGCGTCTCAAGCGGTAGAAATGAATTATCCTGGTAGCGACTTGGACGGTTGTTATCTCGGTGTTGATTACCTGAAAGATTACGTTACAGAACAAAACTACGTTACGGGCAAAAAAGTTGCCGTGATTGGTGGTGGGAACACTGCGATCGACTGTGCGCGTACGGCGCGTCGTGCGGGTGCCGATACCACTTTGATCTATCGTCGAACTCGCGACGAAATGCCGGCCGAAGACTACGAAATCGTCGAAGCTGAACATGAGGGCGTAAAGTTCCATTTCTTAACGAATCCGGCGGAAAACATCGCGGATGAAAACGGCCGCGTGAAGGCAATTCGATTAGAACGAATGGCGTTAGGTGAGCCAGATGCGTCTGGTCGTCGTAGTCCGAAACCAACGGGTGAGTTCTTTACTGAAGCATTTGATACCGTGATTGCAGCGGTATCGCAAAAGCCGGATCTCAGCTTCTTAGAAAACGATGAGCTCTCCATTCCTCTAACGCGTTGGAACACATCTGAATCCAATGCGCAAACCATGCACACGGGTACGGGCAATATCTTCAGTATCGGTGATTTTCGTCGTGGTCCTGCGACAGCGGTTGAAGCAGTGGGAGACGGGCGAGTTGCGGCAAAAGCGATTGATCTGTTCCTCAATGGCGATATGGCGGATATGCCGAAACCTGCGTTCAACTCTCGTAAAGAGAAAAAACTGGTACAGGTTGACCCACTTCATTTTGAAAACATCCAAAAAGTTGCTCGTTCAATCATGCCGGAGTTGACTCCAGCGCAGCGTGAGCAGAGTTTTGCTGAAGTGGAACTGGGCTTTGATAACGAAGAGGCCATGAAAGAAGCGGCGCGCTGCTTAGAGTGTGGTTGCCAAGCGAATACCGACTGTGCCTTGCGAGATTACTCAACGGAATATCATGCCGAGCAACATTTCGATGTTTCCGTGGACGTTTCCTCTGCTAGCGTGATTGGTCATCAAGATTGGCTCGATTTACGTGCGAAAGATCTTCGTCATAAATACGAAGTAGACCGCAGTTCTGAGTTCATTGAATTTGATGCTAACCGCTGCATTAGTTGTGGTCAGTGTATTCAAGCATGCCGTGAGCAAGCGGTACATGGTGTGTTGAGTTTTGTGTCGGATAAAAATGGCCGACCAGATGATCGTCCACGATTCCGCTCCGATGAAAAAGGCGCAAGTTGCAGCGGTTTGACGCTCATGGGCGATTCAAAATGCGTGCAATGTGGTGCGTGTGTTCAGGCATGTCCAACGGGCGCGATGGTGGACAGCCGTGACCGCTCTCAAGGCAGAACCGAACAGCTAAAAGCCGTCGATACCATTTGTACCTACTGCGGTGTGGGTTGTAAGTTGACCATGTTTGTCGATGAGCGACAAAACAAAATCCGCTATGTAAAAGGGGCGGATTCGCCGGTTAACCAAGGTATGCTGTGCGTGAAAGGCCGTTTTGGTTTTGACTTCATTAGCAGCGAAGAGCGTTTAACGACACCACTGATTCGTAAAGATGGTTGGTTGCAGCCAGCAACTTGGGACGAAGCGATTCAGCTAGTGGCTTCGAAGCTTTCGACGATCAAGCAAGATTTTGGTAGCAACGCACTGGCCGGATTCTCTTCAGCGAAAACCACTAACGAAGATAACTACGCGTTTCAAAAATTCATCCGTCGTGAACTGGGTACGAACAACGTTGATCACTGCGCACGTTTGTGTCACGCATCAAGTGTGACAGGGCTTGAAGCATCGTTGGGGAGTGGTGCGATGACCAACGACATTCCGAGCATTAAGCATTCCGATGTGATCTTTATTATCGGTTCTGACACCACATCTGCGCATCCGATCATCGCTTCGCACATCAAACAGGCGATTCGTCATCACGGGGCGCGCTTGATTGTGGCAGACCCGAAACGAGTGGACATGGCTGAACATGCAGAGCTGTACTTGGCGCATCGTCCGGGCACGGATGTTATGTTGCTCAACGGCGTGATGCAGCAAATCATCAAAAATGGTTGGTACGATCAAGAATACATCGAAGAGCGCGTCGACGGCTTTGATACCTTGCTTCAAGAGGTGATGTCGCCAGCGTACAACCTCGACAAAGTTGAGTTAGTGACGGGCGTAAAAGCGGACGATATTTTCGCGATGGCACGAATGATTGGTACGGCAAAACGCACGGCGGTGTATTACTCAATGGGTATTACCCAGCATACAACAGGGCACGACAACGTTCGTTCGATTGCAAACCTGCAATTGTTGTGTGGCAACATCGGTATTGAGGGTGGTGGTATTAACCCACTGCGCGGTCAATCAAACGTACAAGGTGCGTGTGATATGGGCGCATTGCCGAACTGTTATCCGGGATATCAAAAAGTGTATAACCCGATTGTTCGTCAGAAATTCGCGATTGAGTGGGATGCGCCGAACTTACCTTCTGAGCAAGGGCTTACCCTAACGGAAATCATCGATGCGGCGTGCAAACGAGAAGTTCGCGGGATGTACATCATGGGCGAAAACCCAGTACTGAGCGATCCAAACCAAGCACACGTGATTGAAGGGTTGGAAGCACTCGACTTCTTGGTCGTGCAAGACATCTTCCTCACCGAGACGGCGCAGTACGCCGATGTGGTATTGCCTTCTTGTTCATTTGCGGAAAAATCCGGTCACTTCACCAATACTGAGCGACGCGTGCAGCGCGTTAATGCGGCAGTGAAAGCGCCGGGTGAGGCGAAAGAAGATTGGTGGATCATTCAAGCGGTCGCAAACGCGATGGGCAGCGATTGGCATTACCAGTGTGTTTCTGAAATCACTAGTGAGATCGCGCGTGTAACGCCGCAATATGCAGGGTTGCGTTGGGACGCGATCACGCCGAACGGTGTTCAATGGCCAAGTAACAAGAACAATCCAAACGGTACTCGTATTATGCACCAAACCCAATTTACCCGAGGGAAAGGGCAAATGGTGGGCGTGCCGTTCCGCTATGCAGCTGAGTTGCCTGATGAAGAGTATCCTTTGGTGCTTACAACAGGGCGTGTGCTAGAACAGTTCCACACCGGTACGATGACACGCAAAACGAAAGGGTTGGATAATCTTGCTGGGCCAAGAGCGATGATCAGCGTTGAAGATGCTGAAGCAATTGGTATCCATAATGGTCAGCGCCTAAAAGTGTCGACTCGTCGTGGCAGCATCGAAATTGATGCGTTTGTGACCAAGCGAATGCAAAAAGGCGTCGTGTTTATTCCTTTCCATTTCGTTGAGTCGCCAATTAACCGATTGACGACTACGGCAACGGACCCGCATGCGAAAATTCCTGAATTCAAAGTCGCAGCGGTGAAGATTGAAATCAGTGAAACGGCCGCTCAACCAGAGCCTGTCGAGGAGGCGGTACACTACGTCTAACATCAACGCTTCACGCACTGGCGAGTTGAGAAATTGCATTTAAGCTTATGATATGTAATAGCGAAACGAGCAGTGCGTGTGCCGAGCGTTTTTAAGTGGATCATATTGCTTCTACCCGCTCTTATTTGGCTGGCGGTCAGGCAAATTGAACATATTTGGTGGGCGGAGAATCTTACCTCGATTCCCGCCCTCATTGTGTTCACTTCCGTTGCTTTAGCCTCGGCGTTTTTCATCACTCGTCGATGGTTGCAAAGTGCATTTTCCGCCTTTGTCGCTATTTTGTTTGTCTCGCTCCTTGTTCCGTCGCAGCGCAGCCATGTGGCGTCTTGCCCGCAGTCTTTGAGCGTCATTCAATTCAATCTTTTTTACGAAAACTCAGACATCAATCAGTTCATCAACTATCTGTTGAGGCATCCTGCTGATTTGGTGGTAATGCAAGAGCTGACGCTGCGTGTTGGCAGCCTCTTGCACATGTTGGATGATGTCTATCCGCATTATTATGGTGGCCAACGTGACGTAGGGTACCCATCAAATTTGATGATTCTTAGCCGACACCCGATCACGGAGGTTTCGGTTTATCGTGCGCCAAATGGACAAGAAGTCATCAGAGCGGTTTGGTTGCCTAACGGTCAAGCACCGATCACTTTGTTTGCGGCTCATCCACCGTCACCAAGAACCAGCGAGCTTTGGCATCAAAGAAATGCGCTGGTGCGAACCATAGAAACGCTGACCACGCTTTATCCCGAGCCAGAGGTGTTGGTTGTGGGGGATTTCAATCTCTCCTCGGTTAGCCCTCGTTTTTCTACGCTGTTCCCGAGTTTTCAAACCGCGCCAGTGACGAGCTGGCCAACTAACATCAAAGGCATCAACGTGCCAGAGCCGATGATGATAGGTATTGATCATTTGTGGCTAAAATCTGAGCAAGGACAGCGAATCATCTGCTCTCGTGAATCCTCTGCTTTACCACAAGGCTCAGATCACCGCATGGTGACAACCCAGATCGGTGTGCATATTCCATAGTTCAAGCTCTTAGAATTTGTCATGTTTCATAAGTAAAACCGGTACTGAGCTTGTCATAGAATTGACTGTCTCTGACGATCCTCTGTTATTTGAGCAAGTTCTATAACCTAAACTTTGCTCGCTTCCTATACTGAATTAACGAAGCAGAGTTTTTATAACAACAAGAGGCAGCTTGCATGACAAGAACAACCTCATTTGCACTCGTTCTATTACTGATGTGCGCATACTTTGGTTACAACCGTTATTACGTGTATCCGCAGCAGTTGGAAACACAGGCCAAGTCCATGTTGATACAAATGGCAAATCGCGAAGAGTGGATGGATGTGTTTGAAATGATGAACCGCGTAGAAGCTAACAAAGGGCATTTAGAGCTTGCCGCGTATGTTAAATCCTCTGATGGCAAACGTGCTTACAGTGAAGGGTTCATCACCTATACCGACCGAGACGGGATGGTATGTAAAGAAGTGGTTTTTAACTTCAAAATTAACTCGTTGAAGAATTACAGCATTTCTGACTTACGCGATTGTTCTTTTGGTGAATATTACTAAACCGAATCGTGCCATTGAGCATTGTCAGTTAGACATTCAAATTTCCAAACAAAAATAGCCTAATTGTCGAGGCTATTTTTGTTTCTACGGAAGAGAAAAATGGGCAACTTTAATCGAGCGATTTCTTAAACCTTAGTGACGCGACGACCAATCCAAATACGGTAAACCCGAGCAGCCAAAGGGTATCTCGCCATAAGTCCATCAGATCCGCTCCTCGCAACACTATGCCTCGAATCATGCGCATAAAGTGAGTGGCGGGCAGGGCTTCTGAAATCCACTGTGCAGCGACTGGCATGCCCTCGTAAGGGAACATAAATCCAGACAGCAGAATCGAAGGCAGAAGAATGAACACCGTCATTTGCATCGCTTGAAGCTGTGTTGTGGCGATGGTGGATATGACCAATCCTAAAGTTAAGCTGGCGGCGATAAACAACAAGGTTCCAAACAGAATTTGGCTGATTGCACCGTTAATCGGCACGCCGAAAATCCAATGTCCCAACCCTAGAATGATGAAAACCTGAATTAAGCCGACAAAGATATACGGCACGATTTTCGCCACCATTAGCTCTATCGAGTGGATGGGCGTGGTGATCAATAGCTCCAAATTTCCCCGTTCACGTTCTCGTACAATCGCGGCACTGGTGAACAAAATCATCGTCATGGTGAGAATCACACCGAGTAAGCCGGGTACGATGTTGACCGCAGAACGCCGACTTGGGTTGTAGTAGAGTGCGACTTCGAATGTTTTGCTTGGCGCTGGGCGAATCTCGAAATCAAAATCGGTCAATGGCATGGTTTGCAACGACAATATTGCCGAGCTGATCATGGTATCTGACCCATCCACAATCCACTGCCCAAGCTCCCGACCTTGCATCATGCGTTGTGTGAGATCGCTTGGCAAAATCAGCACGGCGCGCACAATACCATCTTGAATCGCTTGTTCAGCCTCTTGCGCGGTGGCATAGGTTTCTTTGATATCCACCACTTGAGTGACTTTGACGGACTGGGTAATGATCCGTCCGGCGGTGCTGCCACTTTGGTCGACAACACCTACCGGAATGTTGCGAATGTCCGTATTGATTGCAAAGCCGAACAACAAAAGCTGGATAAGCGGGATCATCACCACCATGCCAAATGTGATTCGGTCACGGGAAAGTTGGCGAATCTCTTTGATCATGACGGCTTTCATGCGAGCGATAGGTTTCATCATTGGCGGCCTTTCCCTGTCACGCTGACAAAAACATCTTCTAAGCTTGGGCGAGCGTGGTTCATTTCAGCGTTTTGAAGTTCAGGAAACGTCTGCTTTAACCATTCAATCGGCTGCTCGACATGCTGGTGGATAAGGATGCGTAAACGAATCCCCAACTGCGCCGCAGAGCGAACTTCGTCACGTTGAATCAGCTTTTCTTTAAGTTCACGAAGTTTGTCGGCTTTCACCTCAATGATATTAACGCCCATCTGTTCCATTAACTGTTCGGGTTCGCCATCGGCACGAATTTCGCCTGATTCCATGATTGCCAGACGGTGGCAGCGTTCCGCTTCGTCCATGTAATGCGTGGTGACCAAAATCGTCGTACCTTGATCGCACAAGTCGAACAACTGCTCCCAAAAATCGCGTCGATTTTCGGGATCAACGGCGGATGTTGGCTCATCCAAAAATAGCAGTTCGGGTTTGTGCATGGTCGCCGCGGCGAGTGAAAGGCGCTGCTTTTGACCGCCACTCATGCCGCTTACGCGCTGTTTGCGCAATTGATCCAACCCGTAAGTGGTGAGTTGCTCTTCTATCCGCTCTTTCAGCGACTTGCTGCTTAAACCAAAAATTTGCCCAATAAATTCAAGGTTCTCTTGAACGGATAGGTCATCGTACAACGAGAACTTTTGTGTCATGTAGCCAATTTTGAGCCGCAGTTGTTCGGATTGTTTTGGGATTTCTAATCCAAGCACATCCACACTGCCTTCGCTTGGGCTGAGAAGGCCGGTGAGCACACGAATGGTGGTCGACTTACCGCAACCATTTGGCCCCAAAAATCCGTAAATGCTGCCTTTGGGCACGTTTAGTGTGATGTTATTGATAGCAGTAAAGTCGCCGAACTTTTTGACCACATTTTGAGCTTGAATTGCATACTCGGTCATTGGCTTACTCCACCAAATCTACTTGGGCAGGCACACCGGACGGCAACGTTTTGGCAGACTCAGGTAAATCAACTTCTGCTAGATACATCAATCGTGAACGTTCTTCTTCGGTTAGTGCGAAGTAGGGCGTGAATGAAGGCTCACTAGCCACCCAACGAACGGTGCCTTGTAATGGACTCTCAAGGCCATCGACATTTACCATCACGGTTTTCCCAGGAATAAACCCGATTCGATAATCGGCAGGAACATACACTCGCGCATACGGTACGCGGTTGGCTTGAATCACGGCAACCACACCGTTTACTGGTACGCGTTCGCCAAGATTGTAAGGCAAATTATCGAGCGTACCGTCACGCGTGGCCGTGATGGTGAGTTCTGCCAGTTTCTGTTCTTGCAACGCCACTTCGGCTTTTGCCGCCATTAAAGCGGCTTTAGCTTGTTCGATGTCTTCGAGGCGAGAACCTGCGGTGAGCTTACTGAACTCTTCTTTTGCTGAGTCTAATTCCGCTCTCGCAGAGTCCCTTGCCGCAAGAGCGGAATCTTTTTCGGATTGGCTGATGAGCTTTTTACGCACCAGCTCTGCTTTGCGTTGATAGTTTTTCTGCGCTTCGGTGAGCTGCGCTTCCGTTCGGGCTACGCGTGCCGATGCGGCAGCAATGTCTTCTGGGCGTTCACCATTGGTCAATTTAAGCAAATACGCTCCCGCTTTGGCTTGTTCGGCAACGGCGTGTGCAAGAACGGCTTGTTGATTCTTGGTATCGAGCTGAACCAACACTTCCCCTTCACTGACCAAGCTGCCTTCTTTGACGGGAAGGGCTCTAATAATCTCATTAGATGTGGCAGTAAACGTTACGCGGTCACGCTCTAAAGTGCCAAGCGCTTGGTGCGTGTTATCTTTTGAACAGGCGCTTAAAAGGGCAATAATCTATGTGCCAAAAATGATTCGCTTCATAGTGCGGTGCTTCCTTTGAAGAAGTAATGCATGAATAGATAACTTGCGAACGGGAGCGTGTTGATTGAGTCCGCTAACCCGTCGCTAACCGCCATCCATAACGATTTCTTTTTAGAGCTTAGCATTTTATCTACAAGCGATTCTTTTTAAATAGAGAGGCTTAGCGTTGGAAGAGGGCTATGAAGGCCTCAATTTAAAGAACCTTGACCAAGCTCCGGTTTTTATCGGCAAATGACATTAAAAAAGCCCAGCGATCATCGCTGGGCTTGAATAGATAAGAATGACGTGAGTGACTATGCAGTTTTGAATTGGCCGACGATCTCTTGTAGACCTACCGCCAGCTCACTTAAATAGCGACATGCAATTGCGGTTTGGCGTGAACCTGTCGCCACTTCGCTAGAGAACTGGTTGATGTGTTCCACGTTACGATGCAGCTCTTCTGTTACCGAGCTTTGCTCGCTGCAAGCACTCGCAATTTGAATGCTCATTTCAGCAATGTTATCTGCGCCTTTTTCGATTTGGTCGATGGTTGCACCAGCTTTTTGTGCTTGCTCAACGCACTCTTGAATCAAATCGCTGCTGTTGTTCGTTGCTGAAACGGCACTCTTCGAACAATTTTGCAGTTTAGAGATGATTGTGATGATCTCTTCGGTTGAAGCTTGAGTGCGGCTTGCTAGCGTTCTCACTTCATCCGCTACGACGGCAAAACCACGGCCTTGTTCACCAGCGCGCGCAGCTTCAATGGCAGCGTTAAGCGCAAGCAAGTTGGTTTGTTCCGCGATGTCTTGGATAACGTCAACCACAACGCTAATGTTAGATGCGTCTTGTTCCAGTTCTGTCACCATGTTGCCAACAGATTGAATCGCCAATGACGCTTCGTGGATTTGGTTAATACATTCTTGAACGACACCGCGGCCTTCTTTCGCATCGTGAGAAGCACTGTTTGCCGTTTCTGACGCTGCTTCGGTGTTGCTGGCGACTTCATTTACTGTCGCTTGCATCTCGTTCATTGCTGTTGCGATAAGGTTTAGCTGAACTTGTTGTTCATCCATGCCGGTTGAAGTCTGTTCGGAAATCGCGCTCACTTCTTCAATGGCGGTGCCTACTTGAGCTGTGGTTGACGAGATACTGTCGACCAAAGTAAGCAACTTCGCTTGCATATCAACGCAGGCATCTGCCAAGGTGCCAAGCTCATCATGACCAATTTTGTTACGTGGAAGCTGGTAAGTTAGGTCGCCCGACGCGATTTTCGACGCCATGTTTACCACATAATTTAGTGGTGTGCAGATCTGTTTGGTTAGGAATAGGCCTAGCGTAAAACTCAGTGCCAATAGCGCGACGATAGCAATAATGCTGTAGGTGATTGCGCTGCGCACTGCTTCATGAGCGCTAGCAATATCTTCTTGTACGTAGGTTTGGTTTATACCGAATCAACTTGAAGATGCAGGCTTGAGAACCTGAAAATTATCATTAATTCGAGATGCCAAAGAGCCTGCGATCTCTGGAAGAGTCAC
>NZ_NCTH01000033.1:0-51480 GCF_002105475.1 Vibrio sp. ArtGut-C1
TTTTTCCACTTCATGAAATAGAAGATGCCTTATGGAGCTTGGGATTGGCGGACTCACTCACTCACGCACCTAACTTCAACCCAGAATAGTTAAATGATAAGTGCTCGTACGCCAAATGTTGCCAATGAGCACTCCTATTCCCCTGTGGATTTGAAATTTAAGGTCTCTAGCATAACCATTAAACATAATGGCTATTTACCATAAAATACTTAATATAGATCTTAATAATCTATCGATTGTTAAGATCTATATTAATGTTTTTTCTACTTACAGAAATGGCTGTATAGCTTCAAAGATATCTTGTCTTCGAACTGGTTTGGAAATGAATCCATCCATACCTGCGTCAAGGCATTTATCTCTATCACTTTCTAGCGCATGAGCGGTTAATGCGATGATTGGAGTCTTGAAGCCTTTATCTCGGAGAAGCCTTGTTGCAGTAATCCCATCCATCACTGGCATCGAGACATCCATAAGAATCAGGTCGATTAAATCCTCATTTTCCTCTAAGAACGTTAATGCTTCTGCTCCATGACTTGCGATATGAACATTATGACCAAGCTTATTTAAAATAAGCTTTATTACAAACTGATTCGACTCGGTATCTTCGACTACGAGAAGATCCATCGCTTTTATTGGTTGGTTGTTTTCTATTTTAACTGGACGATTTTGATTGCACCGAGTTAAAACGGGAATCTTAATAGTAAATGTTGAGCCGACATGCTCGTCACTTTTAACGATAATCTTGCCGCGCATCATTTCAACTAAATGCTTGGTTATTGCTAGCCCTAGTCCTGTACCACCAAAGCGTCTCGTGATGGAACGATCACCTTGATGAAATGCCGTAAATAGATGTTCTTGCTTGGCTTTAGATATACCAATTCCGGTGTCTGATATTGAAATTACAAGCTCGGAGTCTTGCTCAGATACTGAAACTTTTACTTCTCCTTCATCAGTAAACTTTATTGCATTCCCAATAAGATTAAACAGGATTTGAGATAATCGCGTAGAGTCAATCCAAAACTGTTTGTCGGTAGTTACCATGCAATTGAGTTTAAATTGAAGGCTCTTCTTCTTAGCTATTTGTTTTTGTTGAGAAATAACAAAAGTGACAGTGTCTCTTAAATTAACCCACTGCTCATTGAGTTGAAAGCGACCTGATTCAATTTTTGAGAGGTCAAGGATGTCGCTGATAATCGCGAGAAGCAACTCCGCTGAGCATTCCATTTGGCTCAGGGCATCGATTTGCTCTTCTGATAAGGTGGATTGTTTCAGAATATCGAGCATTCCAAGGACGGAATTTAGAGGGGTTCTAATTTCATGACTCATCATCGCTAAGAATTCTGACTTTGAGCGATTTGCAAGCTCTGCTTCTTCTCTTGCTTTAGCAAGCTGAGTTGTTCGCACTTCAACAATACGTTGTAACTTCTCTTTGGTCTCAATATCGATGACAGCCCTCTCAATTAAAGGCCGAAAGCGTCTTAAGGTTTCCTTATTTTCTATGCTAAAGTGCCCTTTCTTAGCACCAATAAGTAAGATGACCGTTTGTGTTACTTCTGAACGTATGCCCGTTAGGACTACCGAGTTTACATGGCTTTTTATAAAGCTGTTCAGGTTAATAAACTCCGCAAGCCTATCTGGTTCGAACAGCAGAATACATTCGCCATTCAGCGCCCTCTCAGATGCGTTACCGTGTAACCAAGATATGTTATCAAATACACTATTTGTCGATATCAACGTTTTGAAGGGGCACCTCTCATCATCACGAGTTAGAACGATAAAATCATCAAAGTTGATGTACTTCTTAAGGACATTATTTAATCCCGTAAATATCTCGTGCCGGTTTTTTGCTTCACTCATCGCGGATATCGCTGAAAGAATAGCTTTATTCTCATCGGCGAGCAGTCGCTCTCTTTGCCTAGCCTGTTTTAGTTCGACTAACGCTTCTTGCAGCGCTTCCTGTTGGTATATGTCTAAGTATTTATCTTTCATAAGGTTTATGGAATATCGCTGATGAAATCATCAGGTTTCCATGTCCATTCTCACCACCAATAAATCTACCTTGCTCACCAAAAGTAAAAGGGCAAATAAAAGGTAACTGTTCTAGTTCTTGGTTAATTTGTTCACAAACGCTATTCATGTCTTGCATTAAGTGCAACATAGGACCTGCGCAAAAGATGTTTATCACCCCAATTTTTCGAGATTCTTCTAATTTTTGATTAAAGGCTGCATTTACAACTTTAGCGGCGCGTGCAACGAGGTGTTCTCTGCTTCCTTTCATCAAAGTGAGTTCATCACCCTCTTCTATTAGTGTAAATAGCTCAATTCCTCCATCTCGCGTCTCACGAATTGGATGGGACAATTTGTAATATGGACGCTCATAGAGGTGGCCAGCGACACGCCCTAGTGGATAAGCACTCGAGTTTGTAAATAGCAGGTTGTTTTTACCTACTTGGTTATCTTGATGGTTTGTCCACTTTCTATAAACATTGAGGGCCGGTTCGTCATCAATTTCTAGCAAGCACCTATCGTTAGTTTTGGTTGCAACCCCTTTGATATTGGTTGGAGTGTGCCCAGCACTAAAAGCAATATCAACAGGCTGTGAGGAGTAAAATAATGTCAGACTTAAACCTGCAGTTTGAGATCCTTGGGTGGTAATGACAGACCATTTTCCCGTGATATGATTATCAGCGGCTGAACCACCAATAATTGGGATCAGCGTACCAAACCTTTCATCTATAGATGCAATGATTGATTCCTCTTGCCCTGGAGTTGCATGAAGCAGTATTAAGTTTGGCACTTCTCCTACGCGGTTAGCGTTCTCAAGAGCCATATCTAAGGCTCTAGTTACACTGTCACCTGAATCATAGTTAGAAATACCAGTGCCATAAGCATGAGGGCCTGAGTCATAAATTGCGAGCGCCGCAATCACTGGGCCCGTATGAAACCCCTGGTCTGTCATTACTGCTTGGCATGAACTGGCGCCATGAAAAGGCACACCGGGAAAATGTTCAAGAAACGCTTCTCGAATTAACTCGAAGTCGTACTCTTCCGTGTAGTAGCACATCACGTAAGACAAGTTCTGTTGTGTCAGTTCGGACCTAAGCGTTTCTATCGCTGAGTCTTCATCTTTAATATGAGTAAAAACTGATTGGCAATGCATACGATTTTATAATTGGGTATCACTCTGCTGTTATACCATTCCAACCAATTTTCTCTAGGTAAGAAGGTGAAAATTTCATTAAGAAGTTGCGATTATCTCGTGACAGATCGTATTTACAATTGAACTACAACAATGTTTTCGCCTTTTTTAAAGGTGATTTTTTTTGATTCAGGCATTGTGTCCCATTCTATTTTCTTATGCTCTCGATCGAGATTGATAAATTCGCCAGATTGATTTGGATCAATTTTTAGAGTGCTACTTTTTATCGTTTCGAGCGAAATTCCCGTTGAGTCACGATTAATTGTGATTATTTCACCTTCAATTGTTACATCGCATCGTTCTTTTTGTGAACAGTCAATGCTAGTAACGCTCTCGTGTGTAAAGGTACGCCAGAAAAATGCGCCTATTAACACACTGAGCATGATTAAGATTTGTGCAAGTCGCGCCTTTGTTAACTTTTGTGCAGGCATAATTACTAATATCCTTGTTACAAACTTCAAACTTTTTAAATAAAAAATGATTTCCAGGGGGCCAGTAAGGTTACTACCCTGTCATTGAATTGTTAATTCAAGTATAGTGTCACGCTGAAAATGCCACTTTTTATTAAAGTCAGCAATGGAAATAAGGTGATGATAACACTTGAATTCTAGAGTTTACTTGGGTGGTGTTACGACGCAAGTCGTGTTGGAAGTAAAAGTGTAGTTAATTAGAAATTGGAAGCATGCAAATGAGCCAAGTAAAGCAGCTTGAACAAAACTACAACTATACAGTCGTTCGCCAATTTACCCTTGTGACCATTTTATGGGGCATAGTTGGTATGGCTGTTGGTGTTTTGATTGCCGCTCAATTAGTTTGGCCACAGCTAAACTTTGATACGCCGTGGTTGACGTACAGTCGCTTACGTCCACTGCATACTAATGCGGTAATTTTTGCGTTTGGTACCAGTGCTCTGTTCGCAACGTCTTATTATGTTGTACAGCGCACATGTCAAACACGTCTTTTTGGTGGCCCACTCGTTGCCTTCACCTTTTGGGGTTGGCAAGCAATCATCCTGGCAGCAGCCATTACTTTGCCTCTCGGTTTAACATCGGGTAAAGAGTATGCTGAGCTAGAATGGCCTATTGATATCGCAATTGCGCTAGTATGGGTATCATATGCGGTGGTGTTCTTCGGCACACTGGTGAAACGAAACACGTCACACATATATGTGGCAAACTGGTTCTTCGGTGCCTTTATTATCACAGTAGCAGTACTTCACATCGTGAACAGCATGGCTATTCCTGTGTCACTTGGTAAATCTTACTCGATTTACTCAGGCGCAGTGGATGCGATGGTTCAGTGGTGGTATGGACACAATGCGGTAGGTTTCCTACTCACCGCTGGTTTCCTAGGCATGATGTACTACTTCGTTCCTAAACAAGCTGAACGTCCTGTTTATTCTTACCGTCTATCTATCGTTCACTTCTGGGCGCTTATTTCTCTATATATTTGGGCAGGCCCTCACCACCTTCACTATACAGCGCTACCGGACTGGACTCAGTCTCTAGGTATGGTGATGTCGCTGGTTCTATTTGCTCCTTCTTGGGGTGGTATGATCAACGGTATTATGACGTTATCTGGTGCATGGCATAAGCTTCGTTATGACCCTATCCTACGTTTCCTAATCGTTTCTTTGTCATTCTACGGTATGTCTACCTTTGAAGGTCCAATGATGTCGATTAAGACAGTTAACGCACTTTCTCACTACACAGACTGGACCATTGGTCACGTTCACTCTGGTGCGTTAGGTTGGGTTGCGATGGTTTCTATCGGCTCTGTATATCACTTAGTACCTCGCCTATTTGGCCAAGAGCGTATGTACTCTGTTGGTCTCGTGAATGTGCATTTCTGGCTAGCAACAATCGGTACCGTTCTTTACATCGTTGCGATGTGGATCTCTGGTGTAATGCAAGGTCTGATGTGGCGCGCGGTTAACTCTGACGGTACGCTAACTTACAGCTTTGTTGAGTCTGTAGAAGCGTCTTATCCGTTCTACTTTGTACGTTTCTTAGGTGGATTTATCTTCCTATCTGGTATGTTCCTAATGGCATACAACACGTACAAAACGGTAAGTGCACCAAAAGAAAGCCTAAAAGCTATCCCACATCCGGCATAAGGAGATTTAAGAATGAGTAATAATTCTAATAATCGCCACGAAATCTTAGAACGTAATGTCGGTTTGTTGGCTATTTTTATCGTGTTTGCTATCAGCTGGGGTGCTCTTGTAGAGATCACTCCTCTGATTTTCCAAAAGCAAACGACTGAACCTGTAGAGAATCTGCGTGCTTACACTCCTCTGGAGATGGAAGGTCGTGACATCTACATCCGTGAAGGTTGTAACGTTTGTCACAGCCAGATGGTTCGTCCTTTCCGCTCAGAGACTGAACGTTACGGTCACTACTCTGTTGCTGGTGAGAGTGTTTGGGAACACCCATTCCTTTGGGGCTCTAAGCGTACAGGTCCGGATTTAGCTCGTGTTGGTGGTCGTTATTCTGATGAATGGCACCGCGTTCACCTACTAGATCCTCGTGAGCTTGTGCCTGAGTCAAACATGCCAGGTTTCCCGTGGTTAGCTGAAAACGTTTTAGACGGTAAGCTAACTCAGAAGAAACTTGAGCTATTTCGTGATCAGTTCGGTGTTCCATACACTGATGAAGAGATCGCGAATTCGGCTAAAGAAGTAGAAGGTAAAACAGAGATGGATGCAATCATCGCTTACCTTCAGTCTCTTGGTCATGCAATGAAGTAAGGGGATCATATGGATTTCGGTACAATTCATAGTATTTATACCGTTGTACTCTTCGCTAGTTTTATCGGCATCGTATGGTGGGCATTTAGTAAAAAGCGTAAAGCACGCTTTGAAGAAGATGCCAACTTGGTGTTTGCTGACGAAGAACAAACGACCCCAAATAACCAAGGAGTGAAGAAGTAATGACTACATTCTGGAGTCTCTGGATTATCGTGATTACTGTCGGTACGCTGGTAGGCTGTGCGATTCTCCTGACTTGGTGCGCTAAAGATAAAATGGGCGTCGAGGAAGGGGAAGACATGGGCCACGAGTACGATGGTATTCGCGAGCTAAACAACCCTCTACCAAAGTGGTGGACTTACCTGTTTGTAAGCACATTTGTGTTCGCAGCAGTTTACCTTGCCCTATTCCCAGGTCTAGGTAGCTTCAAGGGCTTTTTAAACTGGCAGAGTTCGGCTCAAACCGTTCGCTCACTAGAAGAGTCAAAAGAAGCCATCGCTGCAGCACAAGAGAACAAGCAACTAAACCAATATGCAAAAGAACTGGATGATGCCGACGCTTACTTCGGCGAAGCATTCCGTAAACTCGCGCACAATGACAGTGGTCTACGCCCAATTCCTGAAATTGCGCAAGATCCTGAAGCATTAAAAGTTGGCCAACGTTTGTTTTTGCAAAACTGTTCTCAATGTCACGGCTCTGATGCTCGTGGTCAGAAAGGTTTCCCTAACCTAACTGATGATGCATGGCTATACGGCGGTGAACCAGCTGCAATCGTAACAACCATCATGCATGGCCGTATTGGTCAAATGCCAGCATGGAAAGATGCGCTTGGTGAGCAAGGTGTCCAAGAAGTTGTAAGCTACACACTTAGCCTATCTGGTCGTAAAGTGAATGCTCGTGAAGCAGCGGCAGGTAAAGCACGTTTCGTCGTGTGTGCAGCTTGTCACGGTACTGATGGTAAGGGTAACCCTGCAGTCGGTGCACCTGATCTTACAGACCAAGATTGGCTATTTGGCGACTCTCGTGCAGCTGTAACCGAAACCGTAATGAACGGCCGCTCAGGTGTAATGCCCGCGTGGAAAGACATTTTGGGTGAAGATAAAGTTCAGCTCGTTGCCTCTTATGTCTGGAGCTTAAGTAACTCAGAGAGTAAGTAACTGAGATATTAAGTAACATAGCAATAACAGCCCCTTTCATAGGGGCTGTCTTTCCTTTAAATTTAACGCCTTACATTTTTTCATTTAGCTGTTGAGAACTTTTTTATGGTAAAGCCTTGGTATAAACAATTTTGGCCGTGGTTCCTAATCATCCTTCCTCTTACTGTCGTAGTTTGGACTGTGATTACTGTGGTCGTTTTCTCGAACAACTCTGTTTCTTTAGTCGCCGAGGATTACTATAAAAAAGGCAAAGGCATTAACATCGACATTAGTAAAATGAATGTCGCTCGTGACCTAGGTCTTAACGCAGAGATTTCTTCTGAAAATAACAATGTTGTGATTGTTTTCGCTAAAGGGAAGCTATCTCATTACCCTGCTCTAACGGCCACTTTCACTCATCGTACTCTTCCTGATCGTGACTTTACAAAGCTCGTAACGGCGGATGCATCTGGTAATTACCGCCTAACGGCAGAAGAATCTATTCAAGGTCCTTGGTTTATCGAACTACAACCACATGACCAACAATGGATGATCCAAGGTAAAGTTGAATTTCCTGCCTCGTCAACACCGTTAATGAAGTAAGCATATGTGTGAATCCTGTTATCACTGTGGTGAAGATGTACCAGCCAACACGGATTTTAAAGTTGATATACTCGGTGAATCCCGCAAGATGTGTTGTCCTGGCTGCGAGACGGTTGCTCAAACCATCGTAGACAGCGGCTTAGTATCCTACTATCAATATAGAACTGCGCCTGCGGAAAAATCAGATTTAGTACCAGAGCAACTCCAAGCTTTAATTCATTATGATAATGAAGATGTACAATCAGAATTTGTGCGAAATCGTGAAAATGTCTCTGAAGTAACTCTTTCTTTAGAAGGCGTTTCATGTGCAGCTTGTGCGTGGTTAATCGAAAAGCAAGTCTCTAATACGGCTGGGTTAGTGTCTATCCGCGTGAATACAACCACTAACCGCGCATTACTAGCCTGGGACAAAACTCAGGTGCGATTAAGTGAGCTCCTATCTGTCATTCATAAATTGGGTTATAAAGCCGCACCATTTGAAGCTGATAAGCAAGAAGCCTCTTATCATCGAATGATGAAGCAATACTTATACAGATTAGGTATTGCTGGTTTAGCTACCATGCAAGTTATGATGCTAGCCGTCGCATTGTACCTAGAAGTTTTTGGTGACCTAGAACCGGAGTTTAAAAATTACTTTCGTTGGGTAAGTCTGATCTTTGCTACGCCAGTCCTACTCTACTCTGCTCTTCCGTTTTACTTAAATGCGTGGCGAAGCATCAAAGGCCGAACCCTCGGTATGGATGTGCCTGTCTCGATTGCACTTATTTTTGCCTACGTAGCCAGCTTAATAGCAACCGTTACAGAACAGGGCGAAGTCTTCTTCGAATCGATTTCAATGTTCACTTTCTTCCTATTGGTTGGACGATTTTTAGAGATGCGAGCGCGTCGCAAAGCCGCAGCGGCGAGTGGTAACCTTTTAAAGTTGATCCCAGCGATCGCCACGACGCTGGATGGCGAGCAAATACCAGTGAAAACTCTAAAAGTTGGTGATCGTATTCGCGTCCTTCCTGGTGAACATATCCCAGCTGACGGCAAAGTTATTTCGGGTCGTATTCATATTGATGAATCCATGCTAACGGGTGAATCCGTACATGTTGTGAAACGAGAAGGCGATGCGGTTTATGCAGGAACACTAAACGGTGATGAGTCATTTGAGCTAGAGGTCATGAGTTGCAAAGCCGACTCAATGATTTCCAATATCGTGCGTTTACAAGATGAAGCTCAACACTCCAAACCTAAAATCGCAGAAATTGCAGACGTTGTTGCTCGTTACTTTGTTGGAGCGATTCTTATTATTTCTGCTGGTACTTGGTTGTACTGGCATCAAACAAAACCAGATGATGCGTTTTGGATCATGCTATCCGTGTTGGTAGCCACCTGTCCATGTGCCCTATCTCTTGCGACTCCAACTGCTCTCACCTGTGCTACCTCTCGTATGGGAAACTTTGGCATTTTGCTTCGTAAAGGTCATGTGTTCGAGACGCTATGTAAGATCAACCACTTAGTTGTAGATAAAACAGGTACTCTAACGAAAGGCGATATTGAGATCTGTGATACAAAAGTGTTGAGTGATCTTCCAAAAGAAGATTGTCTCTCTCTAGCCGCGGCATTAGAAGCTCATGCAAACCATCCTATCGCTCGCTCTTTTGCAAGTTACGCCAATGATGACTTTGTTGTGTATGAAGTGCAAAACGTGATTGGTTCAGGGATTGAGGGGATCTGGAATGGCAAAGTCGTTAAGATAGGCAGTGCGGCTTTTGTTCAAGGCAAGGAAAGCGAAGAAAGCCACGCGGTCTATCTTTCAGTTGATGGCGAGCATGTCGCTAGTTTTTACTACCGCGACCCTATCCGAAAAGAAAGCAAAGCCTTTGTTCAACGTTTTGCCGACGCTGGAATTAAGACAACGCTGCTAACAGGTGACTCTCTCTCAAACGCTCGACCTGTAGCGAATGAAATTGGTATCGATCACGTCGTTGCGTCAGCAAAACCAGAAGACAAACTCGCGTACCTTAAGAGTCTTGATGAAGACAGTATCACAATGATGGTTGGCGATGGCATCAATGACGCACCTACTCTCGCCGGAGCTCATCTTTCTGTTGCAATGGGCGGTGGTACGGATGTCGCTAAAGCATCTGCAGATATGACGTTACTTGGGGATAATCTCGAAAAGCTACTAGAGGCACGTTTGCTTGCACTGCGTACAAGAAAGATTATTCGAGAAAACTTGGCTTGGTCTTTGGGTTACAACCTGTTAATTTTGCCTTTAGCTGTCGCTGGTTTAGTGGCTCCCTACATTGCAGTAGTTGGCATGTCTGCAAGCTCAATTATCGTTGTATCTAACTCTTTGCGCCTGCTCAAAGAGAAATAAGTAGAGAAAGCAAACATGGAAAGTCTTTATATATTGATTCCCATCGCTATCGTTCTCGTTTGTGTTGCTGTTGCCGTTTTTCTTTGGGCAGTAAGAAGTGATCAGTTTGAAGATCTAGAACGACAAGGACATAACATTCTTCTTGATGAAGAAGACAAATCTAATAGTGATAAAAAATAGCAACCTTTATGACTCCTGACTTTATTGGTGCTTTGATGATCGGCCTCGTCGGGGCCGGTCATTGCATGGGAATGTGTGGTGGTATCGCGTCTCTGCTTACCATGGGCTCTTCTACAAGTAAAAGCTCCCCCCTTATTCCACTCTTCTACAACCTAGGGCGATTGAGCAGCTATGCCGTAATCGGTGCATTAGTAGGCGGAGCAATATCAGGTTTATCTGAGCTAAGTGGATTAACGCATTCTCTTGCTTGGTTAAGGCTGATTGCCGCACTGTTCATGATTCTGGTTGCGCTTTATATTGCTAGATGGTGGCAAGGTTTACTGTTAATAGAAAAGTTAGGACAGCACATTTGGCGCTTTATCTCACCTGCTGGTAAGCGTTTGTTGCCATTAAAGCGCCCTCTTCATGCTTTACCATTTGGCTTCATTTGGGGCTGGTTACCATGCGGCTTGGTTTATTCTGCGCTAACTTGGTCGGCGGTTTCAGGCAGCGCAATAAACGGTGGTCTTATTATGCTCGCGTTTGGCCTCGGAACACTTCCGGCAATGCTAATTATTGGATATGGTGCCAACCATTTTCAGAAATTACAAAAATCGTTAATATTTAGAAATATTTCAGCATTAATCCTTATTGGGTATGGTTCGTACACTGCTGTAGGAGCTTTAGAGTTACTCGGTTTCATATAACGTTAAACTCTATTGAGGTGACATTTTTGCTACCCTTTAGGATTAAGCGATGCTAAAATATTGATGTATATCAAATAGTGAAAGGTTGTTATGATTTCTGAAAAACCTGCAACAAAGCGTATCCAATCAGGCGGTTGCGCCATTCATTGCCAAGATTGTAGCATTAGTCAGCTGTGTATCCCGTTCACTCTGAATGAGGCAGAACTTGATCAGCTTGACCAAATCATCGAACGTAAGAAGCCTATCCAAAAAGGACAAGAGCTTTTTAAGGCTGGTGACGAGCTAAAATCTCTGTACGCTATCCGCTCTGGTACCATCAAGAGCTATACGATCACAGAGCAAGGTGATGAGCAAATCACAGCGTTTCACTTGGCCGGAGACCTAGTTGGTTTCGATGCCATTACAGGTGACTCCCACCCTAGCTTTGCTCAAGCGCTTGAAACGTCGATGGTATGTGAAATCCCATACGAAATTTTAGACGACCTATCAGGTAAAATGCCTAAGCTTCGCCAGCAAATTATGCGTTTGATGAGTAACGAAATTAAAGGTGATCAGGAAATGATTTTGCTTCTTTCTAAAAAGAATGCAGAAGAACGTCTAGCGGCTTTCCTATACAACCTATCAACTCGTTTTTCTCAACGTGGCTTCAGCCCTAGAGAGTTTCGTTTAACGATGACTCGTGGTGATATTGGTAACTATCTTGGTCTTACAGTGGAAACAATCAGTCGCTTGTTGGGTCGTTTCCAGAAATCCGAGATCCTAAGTGTAAAAGGTAAATATATCACTATCTTAGACCACGATGCATTGATGGAACTTGCTGGTGTAACTAAAGAATAATACACCCCAATTATTGATGTAGCTCGAAAATGAGCTACATCATATTTCTCATAAATTCCTTTCGAAAGTCCTCAAAAAGTTACCCAAACTAAGCTACAGTAAAAATGTACGGTAAGTACTCCAAAATACTGATTTAATTTATATTCAGTATCTGGTTTTGCAATAGAAGTGGGCTTAGTTATGAGTATATACAGTAAGATCCTTGTTGTAGCTGACATCAATAATGATGAGCAGCCCGCACTTGCAAGAGCTGTTCAATTAGCTCAAAAAAGTGTATCTAGAAGCCGAATCACTTTCTTTTTATCCATTTACGATTTCTCTTATGACATGACGTCAATGCTATCAGTGGATGAAAGAGATGCTATGCGTCGAGGTGTTATCCATCAACGTGAGCAGTGGATGCGTAAAATTGCTCAACCTTATCTAAACGATGGCTTCGACTTTGATGTATGTGTCGTCTGGCACAACCGTCCTTACGAAGCAATTATCGCTGAGGTCTATGCAGGCAGCCATGACCTAGTCATTAAAGGCACACGTAAGCACGACGTGTTAGAATCTGTGATTTTCACTCCGACCGATTGGCACTTGTTACGTAAATGCCCTATCCCAGTACTTCTGATTAAAAATGCAGATTGGCCAGAACAAGCAAGCATTCTTGCCTCGGTGCACGTAGGCTCTGAAAATCCAACTCATATTGATCTCAACGATGCCATGGTCGAGCGACTAAAAGAAGTCACCACCCGACTGGATGCCAAACCATACCTTGTTAATGCGTATCCCGTTACACCGGCGAACATTACCATTGAACTTCCTGAGTTTGATCCAACGACTTATACCGATGCCGTTCGAGGTCATCACTTAACTGCGATGAAAGCATTACGCCAAAAACACGGCCTTGATGAAGAGCAAACGATTGTTGAGCAAGGCTTACCTGAAGATGTCATTCCAGCAGCAGCAGAGCGCTTGAATGCTGCAATGGTTATTTTAGGCACCACAGGGCGAACCGGGCTTTCTGCTGTCTTTATTGGTAATACAGCTGAGCACGTGATCGATAAAATAAATTGCGATGTATTGGCTCTAAAACCAAAAGGCTACATTAGTCCTCTTGATCCAAACACAGCAACCTAATCTCTCTTTATGAGCGCTTTCAAACAGACGCTAATAGATCCCCCTAATAAAGGGGGATTTTTGTTTGGGGACAGTTAAAGCGTTGAATACAAAAAAGGAGGTCTAATTGACCTCCTTTTTACGAGTTAGATGTTCGTAACATCGATGAACATTGATTCATCAATATTCGTCGAAGAAACGACAGCCTCATTAAATTCATACTCTTCGCGGTTACCTTCGCGATCTAGCGGTAAGTTAACAAAGTCGAACAATTCGCGGTCTGCTAGTTGGCTTGGGCTTACGTTTTGAATTGATTTAAAAATCGCTTCCACACGCCCTGGCGTCTTCTTATCCCATTCAATCAACATTGCTTTTATAGATTGACGCTGAAGGTTCTCTTGAGAGCCACAAAGGTTACACGGAATAATTGGGAAATCCTTGTGTTCAGCGTATTTGATCAGATCTTTTTCACGACAGTAAGTTAATGGACGAATGACCACGTTACGACCATCATCAGAGCGTAGTTTTGGTGGCATCGCTTTAAGGCGAGAGCCGTGGAACATATTCAAGAACATTGTTTCGACAATGTCATCCATGTGATGACCTAGCGCAAGCTTAGTTGCACCAATCTTCTCTGCAAATGAGTACAGCGTACCACGTCGCAGGCGCGAACACAGACCACAAGTGGTTTTGCCTTCTGGCACCTTCTCTTTTACGACGGAATAAGTGTCCTTATCGACAATATAGTAAGGGATATTCAGTGTTTCGAAATACTCTGGCAGAATGTGCTCAGGGAAGCCCGGTTGTTTTTGGTCTAGGTTTACCGCAACCACTTCAAATTTGATTGGCGCAGCTTTCTGAAGATTCAACAGGATATCAAGCATCGCGAATGAATCTTTACCACCGCTAATACATGCCATCACAACATCGCCTTCTTCAATCATGTTGTAATCAGTAATGGCATTTCCAACATGTCTTCTCAGGCGTTTCTGAAGCTTGTTGAATTCTAGGGTTTCTTTTCTTGTATCTATTTGGTTCATTGCGGGCTCTCACATCGCCGATAAATCGACTAGGACTTCCTAACATGGGTTTCTTTGGGGCGTGGATTATACGAGCTTTTTACGCAGGATTAAATGCTTGTCTTATTGAGTCTTTAAGAAAAGAGTGTGAAAGATACTTTAGTTACGGTCACAAATGAAAAAAGAGCCGCAATTGCAGCCCTTTCTAAACTCTCAGTGTTCACTTCTTTGCGTTAGGCAGATAAGGTAGCACTCGCATCGTCGGTTCTGGTAGTGTCATTGTGCCACCTTGCCCTATTTCACTTAGTGCGACTTGTATCTTGCCATTGACAATTGGCTTTTCGGTTCCGTTTGAGAAAATCACTTTATCATTCAGTTGATTTGCAAACTCCATCGTCACACCTTGAACTTCAGGTGTAAACCAACCCGCAAACATACCGCCTAAATCTTCCAGCATCGTCTGCATTTGAGGTAGAAGAGGCTTAAGTTGCTCGTAAGAAACGTTACCCTGTAATGGTTCTTTGGCCATCACGACAAGTGAGTAATCGCAGCGAGTATCTTTTGGAGTATCGACAAAAACCAACGGATTCGCTGACTTTAAGTTTTTATCGACTGGCAGAGGCAACTCTTGTGAAGCAGGGATAACAAACTCTTCATAGTGCTCTTCTTTTTCCATCCAAGCTTTTTCTATTGTACAAATTTGCTTAGTTTTCGCGTCCACAAAGAAGACGCCAACTTTCACGTCATCATGCCCTTCTTTATTGTTGTTTTTGAGTTGGGTGTATAACTTTGAGTATGTGAACATGTACTCTTGAGCTTGGGTTATTGGCGATACAAGAATTAGCGCCGCACTTCCCAATAGACTTAGGCTTAACTTTTTCATTTTATCCGTTATTTTATTGTGTCCAGTAGGCGTTATTATGACGAATCATAGCGCGAATATCGTGTACATAAGCAATGCCACGTTCAGAATATGCTAGCAATCCATGAGTTAACTCTGACGCCGTTGCGACCGATAACAGGTCTTTGTTCTTTTCGGCTAGAGAAGCTCTGATTTCACGCAGTTCAGCATACGCTGGGTTTCGATTAACATTCATAAAGTAGCCATGAACCGACTGCTGTACAGAATCGAATTTTTCAACTTCATGAGCTTTGCCTGCGCCACGTTGCGCAGGAACAATTCCACAACCCTTTTTATAACACCATTGGCCGAACAAGTTGTTAGCTTGAGTGGCAAAACGAGAAGTGCCCCACGCAGATTCATTTGCTGCTTGAGTTAGAACCAGCGCTTCTGGTAAGACATTCACTCGCACAAGCATTTCACCCAACCACGCGTGATCGACTTTGTTGTCGCTCAAAGGCAAAGAATACAGAGCCGCTAGTCGCTGAGCGTACTCTTCTTGCTCTTGAGTGATTTGTCCCACCTTTAAAGAAGTAAGAAACGCTCGTTCATGGCGAATTCGTTGATTCTCAAGTGCTATTTTAGGCCTTAAAAAATCAAAAAACGCCGCTTTTTTCTCTTTGGTGTCTTTTATTGCGTTGAAGTCAGGGATATCACCAATGTGTGGCAAATGAGACAAATCGACATGCTTAATTGTCCCGGACAGCACATCAGGATTCTCAACATATTTAAACTGTTGCTCGTAGTGTAAATACGGTCCAATAGAAATGAAAGTGGCGGCTATACAGGTAGCCGCCACTCGTAAACTTATTGATTTTAAAGAATTAGGCATCAAACACCTGTGAGTTACCATCGTGATCATTGTCGTTTTTCTGTGTTGCAACGATCTTGAGCTTAATTCCAAACATTTCGCGGTAGAGTATGCCTTTCAAATGAAAGAAGAATGGCAACACAAAAATCAAGCCAATACCGTAGAACATCGCAGCGATAATAAACATCAACATCACGCCTAAGTAAAGCCCTGCGACGACAAAAATCTTCTTGTTAATAGCGCGAAGTGATAACAATAGCGCCTGCATTGGTGGCACTCTTTTTTCACAAATCAACAAGATAGAGTGACTAAACGCTAAAGAAAGATACAGGGACAGTAGAGGGAAGATCATACCAACTACGCCTTGCAGCATTAGGCTCATCAGCGTTGCTAGGATCACGGGAATAGTAAACTGCAGCCCTTTACCTACATGGCGCAATTTAGTCTTTAAGCCCGCGATATGGCTCATGGCCATCAAGCTGATCCCTGCATAAATTGGGGCGCTGATCACCTCATAACTAAAGTTCGCGACATAAATAGAAGACACAATATCGTTAGTGAATGATTCTGGATTCTCAAATGCATCAAGAATAACGGTCAGATCACCCAACTGCAGTTGTAATGCGATATAGAAAATACCTAACTGGACAAAAAGCAATACAATAATAGCAGGAGAAAAGGATAAAAAGTGCTGGATGGTTGCTCGCCAAGCTTCATTGAAAACAGCCCCAGCTTTAAGCTCGTAGTTGCCAGACAAAGCTCGCTCTACACTCCCCCCAAGATTGAAATCTTTCTCAAAATCGTCGTTCATAGTTTATCCAAGATTAACTTGTAAAATTTTCACTGGAATTCCAGTCAATTAATGTGGCCGTTATTATAAAGAAATCTTTCCACATCTAACATCACAACTCACGTACTATCCTTGCAATCTCAACTGTATGGTTGATAATTAACCACTCACAAGGTTATGAAATTGAAAACAATTATTGTACAGAGCTTAGTGCTATCAAACTGTGTTTAAATGCCAATTAATCTTATAAAAACAGTATGGTAAGGAATGATGACTTTTTCCTGCAAAATTTTTTCTGTTTCAAGATAAGAAAATGCTTTAATTTCACAATTTTGGTGATTATGATGCGCGCCTCAAAAGTGAATGGCTAGTGTCACATCAGCTGGGATTATCCCAGCTTGAACGTGGGGGAAATACAGACGTTGAACGCAAAACCGCAAGCAGGAAAGCCAGTTATTCGTTTATCTGGTATTAGTAAAAGTTTCGATGGTAAGGAAATCATCGGTAATTTAAATCTGGATGTTAATCATGGTGAGTTTCTGACGATTCTTGGGCCTTCTGGTTGTGGTAAAACGACAGTTTTACGAATGATCGCTGGTTTTGAAGCGGCAGATAACGGTCAAATCATTTTGGATGACCAAGATGTAACACAGGTTCCTGCTGAGCAGAGACACGTCAACACGGTATTTCAAAGTTACGCACTGTTTCCACACATGACCGTATATGAGAATGTCGCTTTTGGTCTTCGTATGCAAAAAACGCCTGCAGCAGAGATTGAACCAAGAGTAATGGAAGCATTACGTATGGTTCGTCTAGAAAAAATGGCACAGCGTAAACCGCACCAACTTTCTGGTGGCCAGCAACAGCGTATCGCAATTGCTCGTGCAGTTGTTAATAAACCAAAAGTACTTCTGCTCGATGAATCGCTATCGGCACTGGACTACAAGTTGCGTAAACAAATGCAGATCGAGTTGAAGCAGCTTCAGCGTCAACTTGGTATTACCTTTATCTTTGTAACACACGACCAGGAAGAAGCCCTATCGATGTCAGACCGCATTATCGTGATGCGTGATGGCGTTATCGAACAAGATGGCTCTCCGCGTGAGATTTACGAAGAGCCTAAGAACCTGTTTGTTGCTCGCTTTATTGGTGAGATCAACGTATTCAATGCAACCATGCTAGAGCGCATCGATGACAAACGCATCCGCGCAGAAATTGAAGGTGTTGAATCCGTCGTTTACTACGATAAGGAAGCACAGAAAGGCGACAAACTACAAGTACTACTTCGCCCTGAAGACTTACGTATCGAAGAAATCAAAGAGTCTGAAGAAAAAGGCATTGTTGGTCACGTAACTGAGCGTACTTATAAAGGTATGACGTTAGATTCTGTTATCCAATTGGATTCAGGTATGCGTGTAATGGTAAGCGAATTCTTTAACGAAGATGATCCTGATGTGGACCACTCACTTGGCCAGAAAGTCGCTATCACTTGGGTTGAGAGCTGGGAGGTAGTACTCAATGATAAGCAAGAAGATTAATCTTCAGAACGCGATCATTGCCTTAATCGTAGGCTGGCTAACACTGTTTGTGTTGGTACCAAACGTGATGATTATTGGTACCAGTTTCTTAACGCGTGATGAAGCAAACTTAATCGAAATGACATTCACTTTCGACAACTACTTGCGTCTGCTGGACCCACTGTATGCGAAAGTGCTGATGCACTCGTTCTACATGGCAATTGTGGCAACGTTGTTGTGTTTAGTCATTGGATACCCGTTTGCTTATATCGTAGCGAAAATGCCTGAAAAATGGCGTCCGTTTATGCTGTTTTTGGTGATCGTACCATTTTGGACGAACTCTTTGATTCGAACTTACGGATTGAAGATTGTTCTCGGTACACAGGGCATTTTGAACAAGTCGCTGATGGCAATGGAAATCATCGACAAGCCGTTGCGTATTATGTATACCGAAACGGCTGTAATGATTGGTCTTGTATACATCCTACTTCCTTTCATGATTCTGCCGCTTTACTCGGCAATCGAGAAGTTGGACAACACTTACATCGAGGCAGCAAAAGACCTCGGTGCGAACAAGCTCCAAACCATTACTAAAGTGATTCTACCTCTGACAATGCCTGGCATTATCGGTGGCTGTTTGTTGGTTCTACTACCTGCGCTGGGTATGTTCTACATCTCAGATCTTCTAGGCGGTGCGAAGAACCTACTGATTGGTAACGTAATTAAGAGCCAAGTATTGAACGCTCGTGATTGGCCATTTGGTGCTGCGACCAGTATCGCCCTCACCTTCGCAATGGCTGTAATGCTTTACGCTTACTACCGAGCAGGCAAATTATTGAATAAGAAAGTGGAGCTAGACTAATGGGACGCACAGTTAGATTTAGCTTTATGGCGTTGGTTTATGCATTTTTGTATCTGCCAATCGTTGTACTAATCGTAAACTCATTTAACGCCAATAAATTTGGTATGAAATGGGGTGGTTTCACCACGAAATGGTATGAAACCCTAGTCAACAACGACAGCCTAATGCAGGCTGCATGGCACTCATTGAACGTGGCGGTATTTTCTGCAACAGCGGCTACTATTATTGGTAGCTTAACAGCTGTTGCCCTATTCCGTTACTCGTTCAAAGGCAAAGGTGCTGTAAACGGCATGCTGTTTGTCGTAATGATGTCTCCAGATATTGTCATGGCGATTTCATTACTTGCTCTGTTCCTAGTATTAGGCGCACAGCTGGGCTTCTTTACTCTATTGATTGCCCACATCACCTTCTGTTTGCCATTTGTGGTGGTAACCGTATACAGCCGCTTAAATGGCTTCGATGTGAAGATGTTGGAAGCAGCAAAAGATCTTGGTGCAAGTGAATGGGTTATCTTAAAGCAGATCATCCTTCCTCTTGCAAAACCAGCAGTTGCGGCAGGCTGGCTGCTTAGCTTTACCCTGTCTCTGGACGACGTAATTATTAGTTCGTTCGTAACAGGTCCAACGTATGAAATCCTACCATTGAAAATTTACTCGATGGTTAAGGTGGGTATTTCACCGGAAGTGAATGCTCTTGCAACGGTCATGTTGGTGGTTTCTTTGATTCTTGTCGTAATTTCTCAGTTGCTCGCAAGAGAAAAAGTAAAGTAAAATCCACATCCGTTAACATCACGAAACAGAATGGTTACATGCCATTCTGTTTTTCTATCTACCGTCCAAAAATGATTTGGACAACGTTTGGTTTGGAGCTAACGTCAATGAAAAAATGGGCTACTCTATTAGCTGGTAGTGCATGTGCGCTTTCTCTGTTCTCAGGTTCAGCAGCAGCGGACGATAAAGAATTGGTATTTATGAACTGGGGGCCTTACATCAACAGTAATATCCTAGAGCAATTTACCAAAGAAACTGGTATCAAAGTGATCTACTCGACTTACGAGTCGAATGAAACTTTGTACGCAAAGCTAAAAACTCATAACCAAGGTTATGATCTAGTGGTACCTTCAACGTACTTCGTAGCAAAAATGCGCGATGAAGGTATGCTACAAAAGATCGATAAGACTAAGCTGAAAAACTTCGGCAACCTAGATAAGAACTATCTAGACAAGCCTTACGATCCAAATAACGACTACTCTATTCCACACGTTGTTGCGATTACAGGTCTAGCGGTTAACGCAGATATGTACGATCCAAACGACTTCCAAAGCTGGGCAGACCTATGGAAGCCTGAGCTTGAAGGTCAAGTAATGCTGATGGACGACACTCGTGAAGTCTTCCACATCGCACTTCGTAAACTCGGCTATTCAGGCAACTCAAAAGACCCTAAACAAATCGATGAAGCGTACGCTGAGCTACAAAAGTTGATGCCAAACGTTCTAGTTTTCAACTCTGACAACCCAGGCGCACCTTACATGTCTGGTGAAGTGGGCGTTGGTATGCTTTGGAACGGCAGCGCTGCAGCTGCTCAAAATGAAGGCCTAAATCTTAAACTCGTATTTCCTAAAGAAGGCGGTATCGGTTGGGTTGATAACTTCGCTATCTCTTCCGGTGCGAAGAACGTAGAAGCAGCTCACAAGATGATCGACTTCCTACTACGTCCAGAAATCGCAGAGCAAATCTCACGTGATACTGGTTACTTAACAGCGGTAGAGGAATCGAACGCTAAGTTTAAAGATGTTGCACCGCTATTTCCTTCTCAAGAAGATCTTGATCGAGTGGAATGGCAAGATGCGGTTGGTGATCTAACCGTTAAGTACGAAGATTACTTCCTAAAGCTGAAAGCGGGACAGTAATCGAGCTTGTGTAACAAGTCATCGACTAAAAGAAAATAGGCAGCAATACGCTGCCTATTTTTGTAATTGACTGATATAATTATGCGTTGCTAGGTTTATCTGGCTCGATGTCTAGTTTTATCTTCTCACAAAGCAGAGATACAGCCCTCGAGCTAAATAAACAGATTTGTGCTTACTGCGATTTGGATCAACTTGATAACTCCAGCTAGTATTGACTTGTCCAATCGCGAAACAAAACGGAAAACAAATGAAAAGTAAATTCTACGCAAGCGCTCTATGTGCAGCGACGCTCATCGCTACCCCTGCAATGGCTGCTGATCAAGAACTGTATTTCTACAACTGGTCGGAATACATTCCAAACGAAGTTCTTGAAGACTTTACAAAAGAAACTGGAATCAAAGTTATTTACTCTACATATGAATCTAACGAGAGTATGTACGCAAAACTTAAAACCCAAGGTTCTGGTTACGACTTGGTAGTACCGTCTACCTATTTCGTCTCTAAAATGCGTAAAGAAAGCATGCTGCAACAGATCGACAAAGAGAAATTGTCTCATTTTGCCGATCTTGATACTAACTTCCTTAACAAGCCGTTCGATCCGAACAACAACTACTCTATCCCTTACATTTGGGGTGCGACAGGTATTGGTATCAATGCTGACATGCTAGACAAATCATCTGTTACTAAGTGGGATGATTTTTGGGATAGCAAGTGGGAAGGTCAACTAATGTTGATGGATGATTCTCGCGAAGTATTCCACATTGCATTGACTAAGCTTGGTTACTCACCAAACACGACTAACCCAGAAGAAATCAAAGCCGCTTACGAAGAACTGAAAAAGCTAATGCCAAACGTATTAGTATTTAACTCAGACTTTCCTGCAAACCCTTACCTAGCGGGTGAAGTTTCACTTGGTATGCTTTGGAATGGTTCTGCTTACATGGCTCGTCAAGAAGGCGCGAACATCGACATCATCTGGCCAGAAAAAGGAACGATCTTCTGGATGGACAGCCTGGCAATTCCAGCTGGCGCGAAGAACGTTGATGCGGCTCATAAGATGATTGACTTCTTACTGCGCCCAGAAAACGCAGCTAAGATCGCACTAGAGATTGGTTACCCTACTCCAGTGAAAACGGCACACGAACTGCTACCTAAAGAATTTGCTAACGATCCAAGCATCTTCCCACCACAAGAAGTGATGGACAGCGGTACTTGGCAAGATGAAGTTGGCGAAGCGAGCGTAATGTACGATGAGTACTTCCAAAAGCTAAAAGTGAACAACTAATTCGTTAGTTTTAAAGATATGAAAAAGCGGCTCATGAGCCGCTTTTTTTGTTCTTAATGACAAGACAAAAGCTCTCCTCTGTGAGAATTATTACGCTCTTTCTTTTCCTTCTAGAGCCAGTATCTCGTCAACTAATTTTGGAACCTCGACGCTTGCTTTTCCGTAGCGTTTTTCCTCAAATTCACTTTCTACCGCACTAGGCTCGAGGTTAATTTCGATGGTGTGCGCGCCATGCATTTTTGCATCATGAACAAAACCTGCTGCGGGATATACGACGCCAGAAGTCCCGATAGAAATAAATAAATCTGCTTCTTCTAATGCTGCGTAGATATCCCCCATTCGTAGTGGCATTTCACCAAACCAAACAATATGTGGTCGCATTTGTGAAGGGATCTGACAGCAATGACAAAGCTCACCAGTCTTAATGTCTTCACTATGTTCTATAACTTGGTTTGATTCACTGCATCTCGCTTTTAAAAGCTCACCGTGCATATGAATGACGTTATGGCTGCCGCCTCTTTCGTGAAGGTTGTCTATATTTTGAGTGATGACCGTCACTTTACCTTCTAACTCGGTTTCTAGGCGGCCCAGTGCCTTATGCGCGGCATTCGGCTGTATCGCATTGTCTTGAAGTTTCTTGCGGCGTTGGTTGTAAAAGTCTTGAACAAGGTCCGGATCGCGAGCAAACCCTTCAGGTGTTGCTACATCTTCAATACGGTGATTCTCCCAAAGGCCATCTTGCGCACGAAATGTTTGAATACCAGATTCGGCCGAGATACCTGCACCAGTAAGTACTACAATATTTCTATAAGGGAAATTCATAACTCATCCTTGCTGTTTTTTCATTAGCTTAACACTGAAAGAATAGCAACAGTAGTAATATGGATTAGACCATGGTCGTAATGGTCACTATTAGAATTACAATTTAAGAGGAACAGCAATGAGACAAGTATCTCTAGCGCTTATATTACTTACGACTTTAGCAGGTTGCCAACTAACCAATGTTGAAGGCGAAGTGGACGACGTAAAAGTAAGAGTCAGCACCAATGACGATAACCATCGTGGTAATGGAGATTTCTGTCCACCTGGCCAAGCAAAAAAAGGCAATTGCTAAAAGAGCGGCTTTACGCCGCTCCCACATTGGCCTCAATCCTCGTTGGTAGAAGATATTTTATGAATGGCTAGGTCAGCGCCATTGAACTCGTCTTCTTCTGAAAGCCTTAGTCCCATACTGGTATTAATCGCGCCGTAGACTGCAAGTGCCCCAAGCACAGCGATGGAAATGCCCAAAAGCGTTCCTAGAAGCTGAACAATAATGCTCACGCCACCTAGCCCACCCAACGCGCTTTGACCAAAGATCCCCGCAGCAATACCACCCCAAGCGCCACATAAACCGTGTAAAGGCCAAACCCCTAGCACATCATCAATCTTGGTTTTGTTTTGTAGGTAGGTAAAAAGATAAACAAATAGCACGCCAGCAATCGCACCTGTCACTAAAGCACCGATAGGATGCATTAAGTCTGAACCCGCACATACAGCAACCAAGCCAGCCAGTGGGCCATTATGAATAAAGCCGGGGTCATTCTTACCAGCCAACAATGACGCGACAATGCCTCCGACCATTGCCATCAATGAGTTCATAGCCACCAAGCCACTTATACCTGACACGGTTTGAGCTGACATGACGTTGAAGCCAAACCAACCCACACATAAGATCCAAGCTCCCAAAGCCAAAAACGGAATATTCGAAGGTGCAAAGTTGGTATGCTTTCCTGCTCGAACTCTGCCTTTTCTCATGCCCAAAAACACAACGGCAACCAACGCTATCCAGCCGCCAACACCATGTACAACGACTGAACCTGCAAAGTCGTGAAAGCCATAACCAAAGGTACTTTCAAACCAAGCTTGAACACCAAAGTTTCCGTTCCAGATCATTCCCTCAAATAACGGGTATACGATGCCGACAGTGAAAAATGTTGCGATTAGAATCGGATAAAAACGAGCTCGCTCTGCGATACCACCTGAAACAATAGCGGGAATCGCTGCAGCGAAGGTCAGCAAGAAAAAGAACTTCACCAACTCGTAACCATTGCCTTGAGATAATGTCTCAGCATCAGCAAAGAAGGTGCCGCCATAAGCGACCCAGTATCCAATGAAAAAATACGCAATGGCGGAAATACCGAAATCGGCCAAGATTTTAACTAAAGCATTAACTTGGTTCTTTTGGCGCACGGTTCCTACTTCAAGAAAAGCAAAACCAGCATGCATCAAAAAAACCATGATTGCGCCAAGTAGTAAGAAAAGTGTGTCGGAACTTTGCGTGAGAGTTTGTACAGCGCCGTGTACCTGATTGGCAGTTACACTCATTATGATTGTCTCCGTTGATCTGTAGCGCACTTATCCTGTGCATCAAAGTTAGGCTCATCACCAATTTGGTGAACTTAATTTATAGAGCGTCTAACAGAGCAATTCTCATTCCATAATTTACATTTCTAACACTTACACTTTAATTTATTGTTTTGTATGAACTTTAATAAAATCACGCATTCTTGAAATGGTGCTTAACACGCTAATAAATGCACCAATGTGGTTTTAGTGCACCAACATAATGCGCACCATATAGCTCAACAAGCAGCAAACTCCCCACCATAAACATAAAAGCCACCTCATGAGAGGTGGCTTTTATACTGAATGGCTAACTAAAGGAGTTTATCGAGTGATCTTCCCTGCTTTTACTTCTTCTAGCCAACGCCCCTCGACGAGATAAGGAGGAAGCCAACCAGTTTCAACAGATAAACGGTTACCTTTGTCGTACCACATACATGCCATACCAAGCAAAGGGAAAGAGATGAAAGTTTCTATAGAAATCAAGTCCTCTGGCTTATCGAGCCTCATTTGGTATTTCTCTTGGAACTGAAGGTTCTTAATGAGTACTTCTTCAAAGTCATAACCGATGTCAGTTGTCAGGGCAGCAAAAGTTTCCAAAATACCCATGGCGATTTCTAACGCCCAATCATCACCCTGAGCAACTGCCGCGTCCATCGCGGCCACCAGTTTATCAGGGTAGTCTGCTGTACGGTGATGGAACGACTGAATGACGTCTACTAACATATAAGACAGCTCACCCGCTTTGGTAGAGCTCTGCCTCATCAAAGAAATCGGAAAGTTCGCCAACACATCCATGCTAGCTTTGTCACGGACGATGACAGAGGTAAAATAGGCATCTAGCCACATTGAAGGACAAATGAAGCCTGTTTTTAAAATACCTTCGCCTTTCCAGGTCACTTCTGGGTATCTAGGTAATTGAATACTTTGAGGTTCGTCAGGCCTCATCGCTAACTGATGATAAAACGCGCGCATTAATGACGCTTCATACAGGCAAAGTGTTCCGATTTGTTCATTTTCTATGGAGTGTGGGAACCACGAGTACCATCTCACTAGATAAAACGATTCATCACTTAAAGCAACTAAGTTTTCTCTACGAATACTGATTACCTCTTTGCGCGTATCAAGGTCTTCATCAATATCAGAACTATAGCCTTTGATTAACTCCGAGGTCAGCTTTGGATCAGCATTTCTTTCTATTTTAATTTTGTCAGACATTTTAAAACTTCCCTAAATCTACATTAAATTCTTTTACTTTAACCTTTGAAACTCTCCCTGATTCAGAGATTGGGGTTTTAGTATGTATATATCTAATTGGGCGTCCACTCCTCGAAGCGTTTCTTATTGATTTAGCTGCTTTCCACTCTGTTGTATTTCGCCCATTCCTAGACATCTTACCAACTATTGCCGCTGCATATTTAGCCGTTCCTTGCTGACATGCTTCGTTTCCTATTTTTCTACTACCTAAAGGACTGCTCCCCCCTTTGGCCTCAACAATTATAATTTCACCTGGTGGTGGCTCTTCCACCTCATAAACCATATCAAAGTCGCCCGGCTTCGAAATTGAGGTTCCAATATCTTTGGGATGAAGCAGCTTAGCATTAGGACGTTTACTCCGGACAAAGTCATCCGCGGCTAACTCACCAATTTTTGCAGACTGTTGGTTAATATTGCCAATTTGAGCGTTATATCCCTCTTCGCCAGCTCGAGCGTCGATTGCCTCTTGACGCTCTTTCAAGCATTCATCAATTTTTTCTTTGTTTCTTTCTGTTAGCTCATAATCACTCGTATTGAGTTCAGAGTTTTCTTTATACTCTGCTTTATTCAGCACAAGATCTTCAGTGAAGATCGTGCAACCTTCTTCCCCGCCAACTTTCTCTGAGTCAAAAACATGCGCATTGACAAATTCCTCAATCCCAACAACATACTGCACTTCGTGTCTGCTGCCATCTGAGTGATTAATATGACGATAAAAAGTAATCTCGTTTCTCTCACAATCAATATGGTCTAAGTCGTATTCATATCGAATATTGTTTTTACCATTGGGTTTTCGGATTTTGACTTGCGAGCGAACGCCATCTTCTCCGACAGATGACTCTTTTGCTGCCTCTAAAATCTGATCGCAAACCTCTTGGGGAACGTTGTTTTGCGCCTGATACTCAGCCAGCATTTGTTGCAAGCGTTTTAGCCCTTCTTCACACAAGAAGCCTGTTGGGTCAATCCACTGGATAGGATTGACTGCATATTGGTAATGATTAATGCCACCAGCAATAGATATCGGATCTTGTTGGATAAAACGTCCTAGCTTAGGGTCGTAATACCGAGCGAGGTTGTAATGTAAGTTGGTTTCTCGATCGAAGTACTGCCCTTGAAAACGCAATGGATTTGCTACATTTTCAATATGTACATGAGCAAAACCGTGAGCATCGTAACTTGCACTCCATACAACATTCCCTTCGCAATCGATTAGTCGCTCTGGTTTACCAACTTGATCGCACTGGTACCAATAAATAACGTCATTTTCTAGCAGTGCCACTGGCGTGTAGGTTTCTGGTTGATATAGGTACCAGCGGAAAGCACCTGAAGAGCGTTCACCAATTAAACGTTCACCTTCCCACAGGAACTCCGTAACGCCTTGTTGTGTAATTTTCTTCGTTCTGCGCCCTAATGCATCATATTCATATTGACTGATGCCATCGTCGGTGTGAACTTCAATGAGCTGATTTAACGCATCAAATACGCGAGTCTGAACGTGTCCTTGCCCCTCACGTTTTGTCTGATTTCCTTGCGCGTCATATTTGAACCGGACATCATCGTGCACTTCAATACGATCAGCGAATACCTCTGAAGATGGCAAAGTAGGATTGCCAAAACTATCGTATTCAAACTTAGTCACTTCTCCGGAAGCATTGACTCGTTTCAGTTGCCCTAAGGCATCGTACTGATAGTGTGTTGCTCCTGCCGTATTATCAATGATTGATGAAATACGGTTTTGCGCATTGTAAACGTACTTTTTCTCTCTATCAGGCCAATGTTGTTCGACCAAACGACCAACACCATCATAAATGATGCGCTCATTAAAATGTGCCGTTTCAATTTGGGAAACTCGTCCCATTTCATCGTAATGAAATTTGATTTGAGGTAAATCTAGGTTTCCAAACCGAATCACTGAAAAACGCCCATATCGATCATAAGAGAAGTTCAGCTGCGTATTATCTGGCAGTACCTGAAATACGCGTTGGCCAACTCTGTTAAACTCCTGCGCTATCTCAAACTGACCTTGAATGCGCTTTGTTAAATGCCCGAATGAAGAGTATTGGTATTGCAATGTTTGATGGCGATTGGATGCGAAAGTAAGTCGACCACCAAGCGTATAGTTGAAGTGGTTCTCTACAATACTGCTACCATTTCCTGCTTTGACGTGCTTGAGATAACCCGCAGCGTCATATCGGTACAGCACAGTCCTATCGGCGACTTGCTTACGATGGATCCGCCCCATATCGTCATAATCAAATTGGCTGTGTAGATTATCAAACCCGACAGTTCCTGATAGCTGGCCTTCATCGTCATACAGAAATTCGAATTCTAAGCCGTCACTCCGAACTAATTTAGTCAGGTTACGTTGTTTATCGTATTCATAAGAAATATGGCTGCCATCGGGAAAGATGACTGCTTCTTGTTGCGCGAGTGCTCCCCATTGATACGAGGTAACGCCAGCTGGAGTTCGAATCTGAGCAACACGACTGTGCTCATCGTAAGAATATTCTTCGCTATAACCGACTTTGTCCTCGTCGTTAAAATAACGAACTGATGTACGCCTGCCAAATTGATCATAAGCGAGTTGAGCAATACACCCATCGGGATAAGCGACGCCATTCACCAGATCTTCTTCGTTGTAGCTGTAACGAAGTAATGTACCGTCTATTTCATTCGCGATAAGTCTTTGTTGTTCATCCCACCACCACTGACTTTTCTTACCATCTTCAGACTCTTTTTTGACGACTTGACCGTGTTTATCGTAATCATATTCCGTGACACAGCCGAACTGATCGGTATCCCAAACTCTTTGACCAAGGCTATTGTAGTAAGCCTTCTCGATATCCCCGTCAGGTGAAACCGTTTTAACTAACTTACCTAAGCCGTCATAACCATATTGAACTTCTTTGCCAGAGGAATGAAACTTAGAAACTAATTGACCATGCTGATTATATTGATAATTGACCGTTGACTGATCAGGATAGATAGCTTGTGCTTTTCGTCCTAATTCATCATATTGCCATCGCCAAGTTTTACCGGTGGGGCTTATTTTCTTGAGTAAGTTACCCTGCTCGTCATGCAAGAAAGACCATTGATGATCTAACGAGTCAGAATAAGAAGAATGATTTCCCTGATAATGGAAGCGATAGTCATAAATTCCTGCGTCCCCAACGTTCCTGATGCATTTCGCGTTAGCACCTTCGCCATCCCATTCAAAATAATGAGTAAAGCCAGTTGGTCGTACACGCTTAACAATTAAATGGCCGCGGTATTGATACTGTTCCTTCAAGCCCAAATGATTAATTGCACTGACCAAATCATCGTGCTCATCATAGGTATAAGTTGTCAGAACTTTTTGGGACTTTGCATTAAGCAGTTCTACAAGGCGTCCTTGCTTATCATATTGACATTCAAGAACCGGACGCTTGTTGTATGCAATCTCGATCAATCGATGGTTTCGAGAATACTGCAGTTGAAACGTTGAAAACGTGCCATTTCTGACTTGTTTAACAAGCCAACGATCATCTTTCTGTTCAAATCGATATTGATGCCCATTAGCGAGCGTCACGATCCGAGTTGCTGAATTTAGGAAATAACAGCTCGCACCAGCGTATATCTGGTAACTTGTTGCTCCAATATCTACTGGCTCAAATGCTGTGATATCGGCCTTATCGTCAACAAACTCCCAAGCGATAACATTGTCTTTCTCGTCCGTCTTCTCGCGTAATTCAAACTGAAATGCATGTCGCCAACCAAAGCCCATTCCATGATTTACATCCGACTGCGAAGAGCGATAAGTACGCTGCCAAGTAGTGCCTTGTTGTAGCTCGATATCATAGAGTTCGAGAATTTCTTCACCCGTCACAAGTGATACAGGATCACCGGCTTTCTCATGTTTTTCGCTGCTTTGTTGCTGAGGCTTGGCGGATGCGGCACTTCTGCCACTCTTTTTATTCGACTTCCCCTTTCCTTTCGATGGTTTTGCATTGACGGTATTTTGAGTCGGTGGAGGCGTAACCGCTGACGAGAGTGCGTAGTTTTCTCCGGTCGGTACAATTCGAGCGACATGCAAGTCACCGTTCACCAAAGCATTGGCAAACGTTGAATTATAGTGTTGGGAAGTAAGCTCACCGTCAGGTATGTTTGGCTTGAATTGACCAATCGCATAGAACAAGTCCTCGACAGAGCGAAGGTCAAGCTCACCAAAGCTCTCAAGAAACTCTATTGCCTCTTGTTTGGTCACGAATGTTTTAGGTTCGCCGCTAGTAAGTAACTGACCAGAGAAGTGATAACTTTCGCCAAAGCGATTCGTGATAGGAATGACGAATTGAGGGATCATAGCCGTAACGTGTTTGTCCTTTTCTTACCTTGCCGCATCATTTAATGCTCGTTTCGCTCTTTTTATTTGTGAGAGCAAGATGCCTTAATCAAACATCCTCCGATAGAGATTCCTCTGTATGCGTAGACTGAATGTATTGATGGCAATTTTCACGTATGCAACTCTTTGAATTTCTGAGCGCAGCGTACTTTAACGGGACGATGAATCCTGAGTAAATGAACAATAGCGTGAGTGAGACTAATGTCTCATCGCAACGCGATTTTTTTACATGTTTCTTACTTAACTATGATTTTCTGCCCAGTTACGTAAATTCACTCAATAAGTTGCATCAAGTATCACCTGTGGGACTCAGCGCTTCATATTTGAGACATGACAGCAACAAAAAAACCGCCTATTACGGCGGTTTTGCTTAAAGAATACTGATTAAAGGTTTGGACCTGTCGATGGTCTGTGTGGTTGGTTATTGCGCAGTTGTTGCATCCCTTGAAACATTCGCATAAACCACACCAAGATGGCTAATGCAGCAAACACCATCCCTATCCAAGGAATAAAGTAAGCGATGGTTTCAAGCAAAGTACTATGCAACCAATAATCACTCACGCCAACGAGTACACCGTTAGAAGTCGCGACGGTGACGATCAACACAACAAAAAACGTCAGGTAGAGAAAGAAGGTACGAATTAAACCGTAGTAATGAGAAATCACTACGTCGCTGTCTTCTCCCTTATCTAATCGATAACCCGCATAGATAATTGCGATAACGCCTGAGATCAGAAACGTAAACGGGGTCAAACAGCTCAGGATGTACGCAACCCAAATCCCGTTATGAGGTTTGTTCATTCGCTTTCGCTCCTTTTGATTCCGTTTGTGCCGTATCTGTTTCGCCCATCGCTTCTTTGGACTTTACTTCTTCATACCAAAGATCGTGGTGTTCTTTCGCCCATGTTTCATCGACTTCACCAGTTACCATGCCTTCTAACGCACCTTCCATACCGAATAGACCAATATAGATGTGGAAGATAAAGCCACAGATTAGAATCAGTGCCGAAATCGCGTGAACTAAGTTAGAAAGCTCCATGTCACGGCGAGTTTGGCCAAAGATAGGAAAATCTAGAACCAAGCCACTCACTGCCGCGATAGCACCAAAGAAGATCAATAACCAATAGATTGCCTTCTCGCCACCGTTTGAGAAACCAGCTGACGGATGTGTGCCTTTGTGTTTACCAACCATACCGCCCATTTTCATGAACCAACGAACATCAGTCATGTTTGGAATCGACTTGCGCCACCATTTAAAGAGCACGAGCATCAGCAAAATGAAGAACAATGGTCCCATGTAATTGTGGTACTGCTTCGCCAACATGACGATAAAGCCCCAGAACTCAGTAGGAACGTACGGTTTTAAGAAGTGCTTACCGTAAACCAGCATCAAACCACTGAATGCCAACGTTAAGAATGTAAACGCCATACTCCAGTGAAGCGCGCGGTCTAAACGAGACCAACGTTTCATCTTTCTGCCAGTACGCGGCTTGCTAAGCATTAAAGGGCCAACGAGTACGTAAGCCATGATTACCATTGCAATACTGCCGAAAATCGCGACAGCACCAGCTGGAGACATCCATTTCTCTTTTAGAATGTACCAAGTCTCACCAGGTTTACTGATCAATACGCCATGTTCTGGCGATTGAGACGTGGTGTAGCCTTCTTGCCCCTCTCTGACTTCGCGCCAATAGTCTGCCCCGGCGAGTTGCGTGATCTCCTGTTGAATAACTTTAGAAGATTGTTCTTCTGCTGAAGCAGGCATTGCGAAAGTCAGCAGCAATGCCGTCATCATTGACAGCATTGCTAGAGATGCACGTTTAAGCGTGTTTAACATGTGCCTCTCCTTACTTAGCTTTTCGTCGCATCGTAAGAAAGATCGTTTCCGTCTGTCCAACCTGCGTTTTTCGCGCCGCGTTCTACCACACGTTGACGGAAAATGTCAGAGACTTTCTCTGCGTCACCCGCCAGCAGCGCTTTGGTTGAACAAAGCGATGCACACATCGGTAACTTGCCTTCTGCGATACGGTTCGCACCGTATTTTTGACGTTCTTCCTCAGAGCCTGGCTCTGTTTCTGGGCCGCCCGCGCAGAAAGTACATTTATCCATTTTGCCACGTTCGCCAAACGCTTCTTGTTTAGGGAACTGAGGTGCGCCAAACGGACAAGCAAACAAACAGTAACCACAACCGATACACAGATCTTTATTGTGAAGAACGATGCCGTCTTCGGTATGTTCGAAACAGTCTGCTGGACAAACTGCCATACAAGGCGCATCGGTACAGTGCATACAAGCAACAGAGATGGAGTTTTCACCGGCTTCACCATCGTTTAGTGTTACCACGCGGCGACGTTGAATGCCCCATTCAAGCGCATCGTCGTTTTCGTTCTTACATGCAGTAACACAGCCGTTACACTCGATACAGCGCTTGGTGTCACATAGAAATTTCATTCGTGCCATTGTCAGACTCCTTACGCTTTACGAATGTTACATAGGGTTACTTTGGTTTCCTGCATCAAGGTAACCGGGTCGTAACCGTAAGTGGTTGCCGTGTTGGCCGATTCGCCAACAACGTAAGGCTGTGTACCTTCTGGGTATTTAGGACGTAGGTCTTCACCTTCGAACTTACCGCCAAAGTGGAACGGAATGAACGCCAAGCCAGGTTTCACACGGCGTGTTACCATCGCTTTCACCTTGATTCTTCCCTTCTCTGCACCTTCAACCCAAACATCATCACCATCTCTAAAGCCAAGATCGTTCGCGTCTTTCGGGTTCACTTCAACAAACATTTCTTGTTGAAGCTCGGCAAGCCAAGGGTTTGAACGCGTCTCTTCACCGCCACCTTCGTATTCAACCAGACGACCAGAAGTCAGAACGATTGGGTACTCGCCAGATTTGTCTTGCTCTTGAATGGATTTATACAACGTAGGAACACGGAAGATCGCATCTTTGTCGTCCCAAGTTGGGTAGTCCGTTACAAGGTCACGACGTGGTGTGTACAGTGGTTCACGATGCAGTGGTACGCGGTCTGGGAACGTCCAAACAATCGCACGCGCCTTCGCGTTACCAAATGGAATACAACCGTGCTTGATCGCGACACGCTGAATACCACCAGAAAGGTCTGTCTTCCAGTTTTTACCCTCTGCTGCCGCTTTCTCTTCAGCGGTTAGATCGTCCCACCAACCAAGTTGTTTCAACAACTTGTCAGTGAACTCTGGGTAACCATCTTTGATTTCACAGCCTTTCGAGTAGCTGTCTTCTGCAAGAAGGCTCTTGCCTTCGAATTCCACACCAAAGCGCGTACGGAAGTTACCGCCACCTTCTGCAACCGTCTTAGACGTATCGTACAGAATGTGTGTACCTGGGTGTTTCATTTCCGGTGTACCCCAACATGGCCAAGGTAGACCGTAGGTTTCACCGTTGACAGGGCCACCTTCCGCTTCCAATGTGGTTTTGTGGAACGTATGCCAGTTTTGTTGGTGCGCTTTCAAACGCTCTGGGCTTTGGCCTGTGTAACCAATCGTCCACATGCCTTTGTTGAATTCACGCGTTAGGTCTTCAATCACCGGTTGGTTGTTTTCAACACGGATGTTTTTGAACAGAAGATCGGAATAGCCCAGTTTCTTCGAAAGCAGGTACATGATTTCATGGTCAGGTTTTGATTCGAACAAAGGTTCAATCACCTGATCACGCCATTGTAGAGAGCGGTTAGAAGCGGTAACACTGCCGTATGTTTCAAACTGTGTTGTTGCAGGAAGCAAGTAAACGCCGTCGGTACGGTCGTTCATTACCGCAGCAACAGTTGGGTATGGGTCCACAATCACCATCATGTCCAACTTCTGCATCGCTTTTTTCATCTCAACACCACGTGTTTGAGAGTTCACTGCGTGACCCCAGTAGAACATTGCACGGATGTTTTCGCGTTGACGAATGTTGTCTTTGTTTTCCAGTACGCCATCCACCCAACGAGATACAGGAATACCTGCACTGTGCATTGGCTTCTGACCGCTATAAGCGTTGTCATCGAAACGACCTTTAATCCATTCGTAATCGATTTCCCACACTTTTGACCAGTGACGCCAAGCACCTTCAGAAAGGCCGTAGTAGCCCGGTAGCGTGTCAGAAAGTACGCCAAGGTCGGTTGCGCCTTGTACGTTATCGTGACCACGGAAGATGTTTGCGCCGCCGCCTGATTTACCAATGTTACCAAGCGCTAGCTCAAGCACACAGTAAGCACGTGTGTTGTTGTTACCAGTAGTATGCTGAGTACCACCCATACACCAAACAATACAGCCCGGGCGATTTTCAGAAAGCAGTTTTGCTGTTTGGTAAACGTCTTCTTCGCTTACGCCTGTTACACGCTCAACTTCTGCTGGCGTCCACTTCGCTACTTCAGCACGGATCTCATCCATACCGAATACACGTTGACGGATGAACTCTTTATCTTCCCATTGGTTTTCGAAGATGTGCCACAACACACCCCAAATGAATGCTACGTCAGAACCAGGACGAAGTGAGACATAGTGATCCGATTTTGCTGCCGTACGTGTACGACGAGGATCCGCTACGACGATCTTACAGTTGTTCTTCTCTTTCGCGATCAGAATGTGCTGCATCGCTACTGGGTGTGCTTCAGCTGGGTTTGAACCAATGAACAGCATCGACTTACAGTTGTGCATGTCATTGAAAGAGTTGGTCATCGCACCGTAACCCCAAGTGTTCGCTACACCCGCCACGGTTGTTGAGTGACAAATACGCGCTTGGTGGTCAACGTTGTTAGTGCCCCAAAGTGATGCCATTTTTCGGAACAAGTACGCTTGTTCGTTGCTGTGCTTTGCGCTTCCCAAGAAGTAAACCGAATCAGGGCCAGACTCTTTGCGGATGTCCATCACCTTGTTACCGATTTCTTCGATCGCTTGATCCCAAGAAAGCTTTTTCCACTTACCGTTTTCAAGCTTCATTGGGTATTTAAGGCGGCGCTCACCGTGACCATGTTCACGCAGTGCGGCGCCTTTTGCACAGTGACCACCGGCGTTAAATGGGTGGTCGAATGCAGGCTCTTGACCCGTCCAAACACCATTTTGAACTTCTGCGTAAATACCACAACCCACTGAACAGTGAGAACAGATAGTACGTTTTACTTCTGTTTTCGCTTCTGGATCGACTGATTTTGCTTGCGCCTTTTTCATCATTCCCGGTGCGAATAGACTAGCACCAACCACTGCGCCACCAGCGGCAAGCGAAGTGTTTTTCATGAATGCACGACGAGATACGCCAAGCTGGTTCGTTTCTTTGCTAACACTGTCGGAGCGTTTGACAAGTTTCATCCGTTATCTCCTAAAGTGTGTCGTAGTAATCGCGAATGTGTTGAGTTTCACGATACCCTTTTTTCTTCACGTCTTTTTCAGAAGGCTCAACCGTTTCTGAAGCAACGGCCACTTTCGTGGTTCCCGCAACAACAGCACCAGCAACGGCAGCGGTTGTGAAGCCTTTTAGGAGATCCCTACGGCTTGTGTTTATTTCTTTATTATCTTTCATCATTGCTTCCTTACCTTACGGTAGATCTTTGGAGACTCATGCCTCTCTATCGATATGACCAAGTACTGCTCGATTACTCGTAATCAGTGACGTTTTTCACATCAATTTTTAATTTGCTCTTACTGCTTTTGGTGTTCACGCTAAAGCGCACTTGCTCTAACGTTAAAAACGCATCGCAAAGCTGTGCAGCTGGCTTGTAGAAGTTCACGCTTTCTGCGTTCTCTAGTTGGCGCGTAAAAGATTGGAACCAAGGGGCGATGTGGTTGTTAAACACCGCTTGTTGAAGTTCTTCCTCTTCACCCGTCAGCATTGCCATCACTTCGCACAGTGCAGAAATATGGTCTTCAGGCTCTTTCACGTTCTCTTCTCGCTCGATGCCTAAAAGTTCCAAATCGCGACGAATTTCCGCTAACGGTTTTTCCATCATCGAGCCAGTGCGATGCCAAGATCCGAATGGCACGACTTCACCACGTCCAATGCCAATAAACAGATCTTGATATTCTTCTTCTAACGCTTCTCGCTGCGCTTCGTTCGCGGCTTGTTGCAGTGCGAGCCAAGCTTTTTGCATCGCGCTCTCAGACGGTTCAATTTCTAGCGATTTCAAGAACGCCAGCATTTCATCACTTGGCGCACTACGAAAAAGTGCGGATAGAACGAGATAAATGTCTGTTCTCAGTGTTTGTTCTTGTTGTGTATCCACTGCGAGCTCCTAGTATTTCAATTGATTCATTGGATCAGCAGCCATCGATTCAAACATGTCGATCACACGACAGTCCTCACACATGGCGATGCGATTAATGGCGGCTTCATCAGAGAAATGAGAATGACCACGAAGTTTGTTTTGCAACATGTCGATCATCGATTGCGGAGCAAAAGGCTTGTGACAGCGAATGCACTCGGCTGCCTTTTCTTCATGAATCACAACCGCTTTCTGACGTTCTTCTTTCACCCAGTTCATACGAGGAGTAAGCGTCAGCACTTTCTCTGGACACGCTTTCTCGCACAGCCCACATTGAATGCAGTCTTGCTCGACGAATTTAAGCGACGGAGATTGACCGTCCGTATGCAATGCACGTGTTGGACACACCGCTACACAGCTCATGCACAACGTACAATCTTTGCTTTCACAAGAGACCGTGCCGTAAGGTGCGTTTGCTGGCAGTTCAACAATGTTCTCAACTGGAATACGTGATGCGGACAACGCATCCAACGCCGTAAATAGACGCTGACGTTTGTTACCTTGCAAATCACCTAATGCCAAATCAAAAGACTCGGTACAAAGTGTCGGAGCACCTTCACGTAGTGACTCTAGATACAAAATGTCGATGGTTTCTTTGGCGATACCAAGCTGGTCGAGCAGCTCTTGAGCAATACCTACTTCGCTATTAAGCACACGAATAATGGTTTGAGGCATAAAACGCGAAGCCGCAAACAGCACCTGAGTGGCACCGTTCACAAGCGCGGCGAACCAAGTATCAATACCAACCGAAGGCAGTTCTTCCACCACAATTGGAATCACATTATCTGGCAATGCTTTTAGTGCCATCACGTTGTAGCTCTCGTGGCGAGAACTACAAATCAATACGATAGGATCTAAACCCCCCGCTTGCTCATAGTTAGCTAGCGTACGTTCAATAAACTTTTGCGTATCTTCGGGGTTTGGCAATGCGTAATGAATCGCTTCCGTCGGACACGCTGTAGCACAAGTACCTACGCCTTGACATAGGTATGGGTTGATCTCGATGCGATGGCCCGTTTTGTCGCTGCCTTCACTCGATAGTGCACCTGCCGGGCAAGCATCCACACAACGTTCGCAACCTTTTACGCCACGAGAGCTGTGTGCACATAGATCGGTATCTAAACGGAAGAATTTCGGTTTATCGAACGTCCCCATCAAGGTTGGAATTTCTTCCAACGCCTCAGCCAGTTTCGGATAGCCACGACCGACTGGGTAGTAGCCTGGTACTGGTACTTCTTCCGACATGCAGCTGTTTAGGCAAAGATCGAGTACGATATCGAAACAATCGCTATTGATCGCGACCTTGGCAAGGTTGTTGGTCGAACCATGATTTTCAATGAGAACTTCAAACGTACCTAAGAACCCTGAAACCTGAACCGAATTGGCGTAGTAAAGCTCGGGATTTGTGCCCTTTTCGCCGTCGGTAGAAAGCAGCGTTAGGCTGTTCATTTGCGACAATTGCGCTGCCGCACTTTCGATGATTGCCGTTGGACCCACAATCAAAGTATTACCGCCGCTTTCATAGCTTACGGTTGGTGGAATAAGATTGGTCAACTCTACGGTATTTTCGAAAGCGTACAGCCTCGCTTTACCGTTATTGGAAGTTGCTTGTTCTAATAATTGTTTCAGCATTGCTCAATTCCATTTATGAACATGGATAGTCTTTTCCATCTCTTAGTGTAGTTAGCGCCGGAGATTCTGCTGATTAACTTATCAATGAGTATTCTTATTCCGCCATTTATAGGCGATGAATACTACGCAGTGGGTCCGTACTAACTTCAACCAGATTGGTATTGAGCAAAAAGCAAATATCATGCCAATAAAATATAAATTAAAATTCAATCACTTAGATATTTTACCGACAAATAGTAGGGATAAAAAAACCGGTTGAGACATTTTGTCCCAGCCGGTTCATTGAGTGTTTAGTCAAAATGTACCTATTCTTTGTGTGGTATATTTTGTCTCACCTCGTTAGGCGGTGATTCCTCAGCAAAAGTATCACTTCCACCGGATACTGTATTTATATACAGTTCATTTTCATCTTGGGTAATTCCGGCACTTTTTTCGGCGTTTAGTTCTGAGTCTTCAACCACCTCAGATGCGATATCGTCAGCGTTAAGTTCAGATCCTTGCGCCGTTTCAGCGTCTGGTTCTTCTTCCACTTTTTCTTTAACCCAATCACGCAGCGTCTCTGCGACGTCTTTAGAAAGTGACTTTAAGTTACTGTAATCATCATCGTAATCGTCTAGGCCATCACGCACGTTAAATTCTTCGGACAAGAACATTTTGCGCAGCGCGGCTTTCTTAACACTTTCTGAAGCTTCGGAAACCAGCAGTTGCGCCACAGACATTTCTTCGGGCTTTTCAGTCTCTACACTCGCGGTAATGTCTGGTGACTGACTAACCTCGTTGACGTTCAAAGCGTCTGAGCTTTCGTCAGCGTTTGAAAGCGCTGTGACACAATCTTCGGATTGCTCCGTCTCTGCTATCGGCGTGATCTCTTCATCATATTGGGAAGATTCTTCTAATTTACGTTTCGACCAACGGCTTAAAAAACTAGTTGCCATTTGCTCTGCCCGCTCCTTTGCGTTTCTTACGTCTTACTTCTAACAGCTCACCGTGGCGACCGATAAAGGCTTCCATCCAAGCCTGAACGGCTAACGGCATATCGTTGGATAGTACAAGGTTGTCGCCATCCATATATTGCGCCGCGACAGATTGTGAAGCCGTTAGTAGCTGTATCGCTGGTTTTTCACCAGACTCGACGTTATCCATCACTAAAAAAAGTTTAGGTTGCTGAGAGCTTAAGTTAAAGCGGTAGTCTGTACGCTCGTCTTTGTGTAATTGCAACAGACAAACATCGGGAGTCTCTTCCGTCGGATTTAGCGCAAATCCCGTCAACTGCCATTGGGTTGTTACCCAAATCCCTGTACTGATCTCATGCTCAACAAGCTCTACGCCAATTGGCCATGCGTCTTCGGTCTTCTCGTAATTGTTCTCGAAATCTTTCTTATCCGACATAACTCACCCAGTTTTTCTATTTTGGTCTGAAAGCAATCAGGACACTTTGACCTTACTTTCGACCATTTTATTGACTTATAAGCAATAAACGAGCCACACTGATAAAGCTTAGCCTATTCATGTCCTCTGGCTATAAGTACCAAACTAGCCGAAACTCAAATGTACTGATGTGTCATTACTGCGAACTCGCAGTTTTAATGCATTGTTGACATAAAGCCTCGCAATTTTTGTGGGAACCGCTATTTTGGAACGAGATTTGCTTTGCTAACCACTTAGCAAGCTAAATGCGTAGCAACCTAACGCTCTTAATCACTAGGACACGACTGTGCTGAAACCAAATATTATTAAAACCAGTGAAAATCCCCTGCAAACCATTGAAGTCGACGTGTACGACGAGTACGGCGAAAAACTGACAAAGCAAATCGCATGCGAGCGCCCTCTTACGGTCATGCTGAACTGGAAAGAAGTGGTCACGCTCATGACGCTAGGTTCGCGTCCAGAAGCGTTAGTACTAGGTTATTTGAAAAACCAAAGCTTCCTGTCTGATCCAGCAGCGATTGAATCCGTCATTATTGACTGGGAAACGCATTCCGCAGCAGTGATTACTAAAGAAAATACCGAACATTTAGAAGGCGCTCTGAAAAAGAAAACCGTCACATCTGGCTGTGGTCAAGGCACCATGTATGGCAACGTGATGAAACAGCTTGAAAGCTACCAAGTGCCTCAAGTTCCGCTTAAACAATCAGAAATCTATTCCGCATTGGAAGCGTTGACTCATTACAACGACACCTACAAAAAAGCAGGTGCGGTGCATGGCTGTGCGGTTTGCAAAGGCAATGAGGTATTATCATTTGTGGAAGATGTCGGCCGCCACAATGCAGTGGATACGCTTGCAGGTGAGATGTGGCTCAAAGAAGAAACAGGTGAAGATAAAATTTTCTACACAACTGGTCGCCTTACTTCAGAGATGGTGATTAAAGTGGCTCAAATGGGCATTCCTGTTCTGCTTTCTCGCTCTGGCGTTACTCAAATGGGGTTAGATCTTGCGAAACAATTTGGCATTACGACGATTGCGCGAGCAAAAGGTTTACGCTTCCAAGTATTTACCGGAGCCGACAAGATTGAGTTTGATGTGAAAGGCGAAAGTGCATCTCGTTAACGAGAAAATAATACAAAACCGTCGATTCGTGTAAACTTATAACAATTGGGATAAGTAAATCATCACGTTATGAAGGCTTAATTAAACGATATAAGTCAGAAATAGCAACATGTGTTGTAGCAATAACAACGCTTGCTTTAATTGATGATAACTACAGCTCATTCACAAAGGATGTGAACTATGAACAATGACCAACTGTGGAATTTTTTGCTCACGCCCAGTGGCATCATGCTCTCAATGATCATTACATTTGGTGTCGTCGGCATATATGCGTATATAACCGGTCAGTTTAAGGATTAAGACCAATTAAAAAAGCCTCGCTAAATAGCGAGGCTTTTGCTTTTTAAACGCTTTGCGAGTAATTACGCGTCAACGCCACGAGATTTTAGGAACTCAGAGTACGTGCCTTTGAAGTCCGTGATCTTGCCATCGCGGATTTCGATAATACGCGTTGCTAGCGAGTCTACGAATACACGGTCGTGAGATACGAAGAACAACGTGCCTTTGTATTGCTCAAGCGCGGTGTTCAAAGATTCAATCGATTCCATATCCATGTGGTTGGTAGGTTCGTCCATTAGCAGCATGTTTGGCTTGTGCATCATCAGCTTACCAAGCAACATACGACCTTGCTCACCACCAGACAGTACTTTTACTGACTTCTTAATGTCGTCTTGACCAAACAGCATACGACCAAGGAAACCACGAACGACTTGCTCGTCATCACCTTCTTGACGCCATTGACCCATCCAATCCGTTAGGTTCATGTCTTCTGCAAAGTCATGCGCGTGGTCTTGCGCGTAGTAACCGATATTTGAGTTTTCAGACCATTTGTACTCACCCGCGCGCGGTTCAAGCACACCAGCAAGCGTGTTTAGAAGTGTTGTTTTACCCACACCGTTCTCACCGATGATCGCAACGCGCTCACCCACTTCAAAAATTGCATTGAAGTCTGAGAACAAGTCCTCTTCGAAACCTTGGCTTAGGTTTTCAACAATCAGGGCGTTACGGAACAGCTCTTTCGACTGTTCGAAACGAATGAATGGGTTTTGACGGCTAGACGCTTTAACTTCATCCAGTTTGATCTTGTCGATTTGCTTCGCACGAGATGTCGCTTGTTTTGCTTTCGATGCGTTTGCTGAGAAACGTGCAACGAACGTTTGTAGCTCTGCAATTTGTGCTTTCTTCTTCGCATTGTCGTTTAATAGACGTTCACGAGCTTGAGAAGCTGCTGTCATGTACTCATCGTAGTTACCTGGGTAAATGCGCAGTTCACCGTAATCCAAGTCAGCCATGTGCGTACATACTGAGTTTAGGAAGTGGCGGTCGTGCGAGATGATGATCATGGTGCAGTTACGCGCGTTTAGCGTGTCTTCCAACCAACGGATCGTATCCATGTCCAAGTTGTTGGTAGGTTCGTCAAGCAACATAACGTCTGGGTCTGCGAATAGAACTTGCGCTAGAAGCACACGAAGTTTCCAGCCCGGCGCCACTTCACTCATTAGGCCGAAGTGCTGCTCCATTGGAATACCCACCGCAAGAAGAAGCTCGCCCGCTTTTGCTTCTGCCATGTAGCCGTCCATTTCCGCAAACTGAACTTCTAGGTCAGCCACTTTCATGCCGTCTTCTTCACTCATTTCAGCAAGTGAGTAGATACGGTCACGCTCTTTCTTCACTTCCCATAGTTCTTTATGGCCCATGATGACGGTATCGATTACCGTAAATTCTTCGTAAGCGAACTGGTCCTGGTTCAGTTTTGCAACGCGCTCGTTTGGATCGTAGCTTACGTTACCACTGGTTTGCTCAAGCTCGCCGCTGAGGATCTTCATAAAGGTTGATTTACCACAACCGTTAGCTCCAATTAAGCCGTAGCGGTTACCTTCGCCGAACTTAACTGAAATGTTTTCGAATAGCGGCTTAGCGCCGAATTGTTGAGTAATATTCGCTGTGGAGATCAAAACCTTTACCTTAGCAATTGGGGTGTATTTAGAAAAACCGGGCAACGGTACTTGTTCATGCTACATACTGCAAGTGTTGTTTTTATTAATTCATCGCTAGCGAAACCATCGCAGTGCTTCTTCAAAGCAAAAAGCTCAAGCACAAATGCGTCATTGAATACAAAAAAGAGCCAGTATTATAACTGGCTCTTTCTTCCGTAATGCTTACAACAAGTGACTAAGCGATATTCGTCACCTCTAGGATCAGTTCAGCTTTTTTAGGTAGATAAATACTGAATTTACTGCCCTTTCCCCATTCCGACTCGGCTTTTAGCTCACCACCCGTTTGGCTAAGAATACTTTGGGAGACCGACAGCCCTAACCCTGTGCCTTCTCGCTTCGTCGTGTAAAATGGTGAGAAGATTCGATTCAAGTTTTCTGGCTTAATACCGCAACCCTCGTCAATAACATGAATCGCGGCTCCTTTCACTTCTCCCTCTTCAATCCAGTCTTCACTGACTACTGTTAAAGTGCCTTTGCCGTTCATTGCGTGAATGGCGTTCATTTGCAGGTTAACTAAGATTTGTAGCAAATGATGGCGGTTTATCTCAACTGACGTATGTGCTTGTAGATCAGTCACAAACTCGACGTCGCGTTTCTTGGTGCCCGTTTTAACCAAGGTGATGCTTTCATCAATGATAGGATTGACATGTTGCCAAGTGATTTCATCTTGAACACCGCCCTGGCGACTGTATTGCAATAAACTGCGCGTGATATTGCGGATACGATCAATTTGCGCGTGAATCGCATCAATCTCCTCTTGTACTCGACTTGCATCGTCACCCAATTCAAAATGGATCAACTCCACGTTGCCAAGGATCACGGCGGTTGGGTTATTGATTTCGTGAGCAATCCCCGCGGTGAGTTCTCCCAGTGCTGCCAGTTTTTCATGAACAACGAGTTTGTCGCGAGTTTGGTTGAGCAATTGAATATGCAGCTCTAGATCTTGGGTTTTTTCTCTAAGGCTTGCCGTACGCTCTTGAACTTTGCATTCAAGTTGCGCTGCGGAGTTCTTCAGTTCAATTTTGCGCTCTTCTAGCGCGTCTAACATATCATCAAACTGTCTGGCTAATTGTGCGAGTTCATGATCGGCATCCAATCCCAACGGACCAATCCGTTTTTCTTTTCCTTGTTGGACCTGCTTCACCACTTTATGGATGCGTTCGATCGGTCGAAACAGATCATAAGAACCGCGATATACCATCACGCCGGAAACCAGCAATAACATAACCGTAATCAAGCTAATTTCGGCAATGTTGGTCATGTAGGCTTTAACGAATGGCCACATTAGGTAACCCGTATAAAGCATACCAATAACATTGTCGTATTGGTCTTTGATCGGTTGATACGCCGTAATATACCAAGCGTCATACACATAGGCTCGGTCAACCCACTGCTCACCTTTTGAAAGTACTTGGTTATAAACTTCTGCGCTCACGCGAGTGCCTATGGCGCGCCCTAACCTATGCTCGCTGTCTAGAGGGACGTTGGTGCTTACACGCAAATCATCAAGAAATACGGTCAATGTGCCAACCGGACGAAGGCGATCATTATCGCTGAGATAGATTAAGTCGCGAATTTGATCTACCAATACAGTGCTGTTATTGAGAAGCAAACCACCATCAAGAAAGCCGATCAAATCATTCGTTTGGCTATGTACAGGAATCACGGTTCGACTGACTAACCCACGCGCTTCCATGCCACCATCAGCAAGAATAGGCACTTCCGCTCGTTTAGCGAGTTCAGGATCGAGGCGTTCGAGTTCATCTTTATTGAGTACATCAAAAAACGATTCTCGCTTAGTGAGATCCATAAAGCGGAATTTGTTTTCCATCGAGTTGACGCGTTGGAAAGAGAGAAAATCTAAAGCATATCTTTTCTTCTGCTCAGTGACCCACTTTTGCAGCTCATCTTGCGGTATCCCTTGATTGATGCGAATACGAAAATCGTATGAGTCAGCAAACGCACGTACGTAATTCGATTGCTTTTGCTGTAACAACGTTACGCTGTTATTCGCAACACCAAGACGTTCAGAGACATCCAGCAGTGCATTCTGCCACGTATAATGGATGGACCAATAAATGGTAATCCCGATCAGGGCTATCAAAGTGAGGAAGATAGGTGCGGAGGTTAAAAATAATAAGCGATAACGCACCATGGTTTTAAAACGGTGCGTCCATTTCGACAATCCTTTGTGCTGTGGGCCGTTAGTCGGCATATTCCTCATCCTCAGAATCCCATTCTTTATACTTACGTTCTAAGGTCTTACGCGCAACGCCTAAGTCACGAGCAGCGGCTGATTTGTTGCCTTCGTGCAAATTAACGACCTGTTTTATATGGGCTTTTTCGACTTCTTTCAGTGTCCAGTTGTTCGGGTACCCCTCACCTGTGAACTCTCTACCTTCTTTAAACGTCGGTAGTTCAGCAGAATGAGAAACGGTAATCGACACATTAGGCAATGAGTGTCCACCATTCAGCTCCCGCCAATAATGCGCTGGCGGCTTACCGAGCAAAATGCATCGCTCAATCAAGTTTTTCAGTTCACGAATATTGCCTGGCCAATCGTATTCGCTCATCGCTTCCATATCTTCATGTGCCCATTTGGGCGCAGGCATACCAAGCTCCCGCGTCAACATATTGCTGAAAAATGGCACTAACTCAAACAAATCGGTTTTGCGCTCACGCAGAGGACACACTTCGATTTTGAGCACATTCAAACGGTAATACAGGTCACTGCGGAAGTTGCCTTGGTTGACCTCTTCTTGCAGGTTTCGGTTGGTTGCTGCAACAATACGGACATCAATGCTGATTTCTTTTTCTGAACCAACAGGACGGATAGTACGCTGCTCTAACACACGCAATAATGATGCCTGCATTGCAAGTGGCATTTCCCCAATTTCGTCAAGAAATAAGGTGCCACCGTTCGCAACACGGAACAAACCTTCACGAGATTTTTTTGCACCGGTAAACGCCCCCGATGTATGACCAAATAACTCACTTTCAAGTAGCTCTGGCGCAATTGCTCCACAGTTGATTGGCACAAATGGGCCCGTTCGCCCACTCGCTTGGTGAATACCTCGCGCAACCAGCTCTTTACCCGTACCCGACTCACCTTCGACCAAAACAGAAGCACGCGACGGTGCAAACTGGTTAATAAGCTGCTTAAGCTGACGCGTTTTTTCTGAACCACCGATGATCTCGGAGGTATTGTGACGTTGGTAATCGCGCTTCATGGCGTACTGCATGCGCTCGTTCAAGCGACGATCCATGCAGCGGCTGACCGCTTTTAGCATTTGTTCTAGGTTGAAGGGCTTGAGGATAAAGTCAGAAGCACCAAGTTGAAGTGCGCGAATAGCAATCTCTAAATCCGCATAGCCCGTCATGAAGATCACATCGGCACGTTTGTCGTCATCTTCAAACGCTTCTTCCCACTCAATCCCAGAGCGCCCCGGCAGATTAATATCCAGTAAAATCAGATCATAATGTCGAGAATTACGCAGTTGCTCTGCTTCTTCGATGCTGCCAGCAGTGTCGACATGTGAGAAAAGCTTCCCCAATGCCTTTTTCAAAATGGCTTGCATGCCCAATTCATCATCAACGACCAGTACGGAAAAGGCGTTATATTGTTGGTTTGTACTAATATGGGATTGAGTAGACATATTTACCCCAGATGGCTTCGGATGGGACAGAGTGTACCAAGTTTAAACAGAGATACCCTACAAAAAGTGCGACATTTTGTACCAACGCAAACTTTTGTGCAAATAACCCCATGATTTAGTGCATAAATCGAGCACTTTTCGCTTGTAAAAGGTTGGCACCTTGTTTGCTATAAGGTGGCTACAGGGCGTATTCAAGTGATCTCAGGATGTTGGTGTTTGTTATTCCAACACCCTAAGACAACTTGCACTTTGAACTAATCGCTCTCGCCCAAGAGGCCTCTCCCAATGCATCGGGAGAAAAGCCAAAGAATCATTGGAAAGGAACACATAAAAATGAAAAAAATTGCGCTAACTCTGGCTGCGACGTCAATCACGCTTGTAAGTTACTCTGCGTTTTCCGCTCAAGATGGCGAGCACGTTCGCCTAGCAACCACTACCAGTACTTACCATTCAGGGTTACTTGATTACCTGCTTCCACAATTTGAGAAAGACACGGGCTACAAAGTCGATGTTATCGCTGCGGGTACTGGCAAGGCCTTAAAAATGGGCGAAAACGGTGACGTAGATTTGGTGATGACACACGCACCAAAAGCCGAAGGCGCATTCGTTGAGAAAGGCTACGGCGTTCTACCTCGTAAACTGATGTATAACGACTTTGTAATTGTTGGCCCGAAAGCTGACCCAGCAAAAATCAAAAATGACGAAGGCGTGTTAGATGTATTCAAAGAGATCGCAAACAAAAACGCAACGTTCATCTCTCGCGGCGATGATTCTGGTACGCACAAAAAAGAAATGGGCTTCTGGGCTCAAACTAAAATCGAACCAAACTTTGGCGGTTACCGCAGCGTAGGTCAAGGTATGGGCCCAACTCTGAACATGGCGTCTGAAATGCAAGGCTACACCATGACAGACCGCGGCACATGGTTGGCTTATCAAAACAAATTGGATCTAGAAATTCTGTTCCAAGGCGATGAAAAACTGTTTAACCCGTACCAAGTTATTCTTGTTAACCCTGAGCGTTACCCAACAATCAACTACCAAGGCGCGAAAGCTTTCAGTGATTGGTTGGTGACCCCTCGCGGTCAGGAACTTATCAATGGTTTCCGCCTGAACGGTAAACAACTGTTTGTTGCGAATGCTGAGAGCAAATAACGCAATATGAATCTTGCTGATACAACACTGGAAGCGCTTCGCTTATTGGTGAATTTTGATGCAGACCTATGGGAGATCGTTGCGGTCTCCTTTAGTGTTTCTATCACGGCAATATCCTTAGTGGTATTGCCAGCTATTTTGATGTCCTTTGTACTGGCCTATACCGACTTTCGCGGCAAATGGTTTTTGCTGTCGATCGTGAATACGCTGCAAGCGGTTCCTACCGTCGTGATTGGCCTTTTACTGTATATGTTGCTATCACGCGCTGGCCCTTGGGGAGACTGGCAAATGCTGTTCACTCAGAAGGCGATGATCTTCGGCCAAATGGTGATCTGCTTCCCTGTTTTGGTATCGATGATGCATGGTGCATTGCAATCTAGCGACCGTCGCGCAGTGGAAACCGCCATCACCCTAGGCGTCTCCATTCCGCGCGTGGCCGCTACGATGATTTGGGAAACCCGCTTTCCTCTACTTGCAGCTATCATTGCAGGGTTCTCACGTATCGTAACCGAGGTGGGCTGCTCAATGATGGTAGGCGGAAACATTATGGGCGTAACGCGCAATATTCCGACCGCTATCGCAATGGAAAGCAGCAAAGGTGCTTTTGCGCAAGGAGTTGCATTAGGAATTGTATTACTATCTTTAGCGTTGGCACTAAACTTCTTCTTATCAAGCATGAGAGGCAAAGGCTACCTCAGAACATAGAACATGAAGCAAACAAACGACTCACCATTAACCCCATGTCGAGGCGCATTATGACTATAAAAATCACCGCCGAGCAGTTATCCATGCGCTTTAAAGAGCGTGTGCTTTTCCACATCCCTGAGTTAGCCATCGGCCCAAATGATGCCATTTATCTCAAGGGTGACAATGGTGTGGGCAAAACTACCCTACTCAAAATCCTTGCCGGCTTGCTAAAGCCTTCTACTGGCGATGTTGTTGCGCCAAAAGATACGTGGCTGAAAAGACTGACGCGTCGCAATGGTCGTGTCGATGTGATTTATCTCCATCAATCTCCTTACCTTTTTGACGGCACTGTATATGAGAACGTAGTTTATGGATTGAAATATCAACAAGACACACCAAAAGATAAGCGAGCTCAAGTTATTCACGCACTACGCATGGTAGGTTTGGAAACCTTAGCGGACGAACATATCTCCGTGTTGTCCGGCGGTGAAAAACAGCGCGTTGCCATGGCAAGGGCTTGGATCTTAAAACCGTCGATTTTATTGATGGATGAGCCAAGTGCGTCTTTAGACCAAGAATCCATTGAACGATTGGTGGTGATGGCGAAAGATCTTTTGGATCGTGGTTCCAGTATTGTGGTGACAAGCCATCAAACCAACGCACTGACCGACTTATGTAAAAAACAGTGGTGGATTAAAGACAAGACTTTGATAGAGTCTCCTCTGTTGTATGTCATACCAAAAGAAACATCCCAAGAGAATGCATATGCTTCAACCAACACAAACTAGTTGGGTCATTTTGGCTGGTGGCCAAGCCAGCCGTATGGGTGGAAAAGATAAAGGTCTGATTGAATTAAATCAGAAGCCACTCATCGAACACGTTATTGAACGTTTATCTCCACAAACACCACGCATTTTAATTAATGCCAACCGAAACCAAGATGCGTACAGCAAATTTGGTTTCGTATTTAGTGATCAATTCAAAGATTTCCCTGGACCTATGGGCGGTATTCACGCGGGTTTGATGCATGCTGAAACTGACTGGGTTGGATTTGTACCTTGCGATAGCCCACAAATTAACACCGACCTTGTCGAGCGTTTCTGCCAAGCCGCCAAAGAAGACAGCGATATTTTGGTCGCTCATGATGGTGACCATCAGCAACCTGTTTTCACGCTCTACCACAAGCGCGTACTGCCAAAACTCACCGCATTTTTAGAACGTGGCGACCGCAAAATCATTCTGCTCTACAAAGAGTGCAACACCAGTTACGTTGACTTTAGCGACTCACCAAACTGTTTCGTCAACTTGAACACTCCGGAAGAACTGGCGCAATTTGGACAATTAGAATCATGAAACACACGCTAAATATTCCTATTCTTGGTTTTGCAGCTTATTCAGGCACAGGCAAAACCACGCTACTTGAAGCGCTATTGCCAAAGCTGACTGAAGCAGGTTTACGCATTGGCATGCTAAAACATGCTCATCACAACTTCGATGTCGATAAGCCGGGTAAAGACAGCTACCGTTTACGCAAAGCTGGCGCGTCTCAAATGCTGATTGCTTCTCGCAACCGTTTTGCGTTAATGACAGAAACGCCAGAAGCCGAAGCAGAGTTTGAATACCTATTAACACGTTTTGATGAAGACAACCTCGATGTAGTTTTGGTCGAAGGCTGTAAAAACATCGCGTTTCCTAAAATTGAATTGCACCGTGAAGAAGTGGGTAAGCCTTGGCTTTACCCTCAGGATGAAAACATCATTGCTATCGCTTCCGACAGTGCTGAGTTAGATTCTGAACTGCCACAAATGAACATCAATGATCTTGAAGCGATTGCTCAGTTCGTTATTCAGTATGTTCAAGAAGCGAAAGCGCCAAAAAACAAAGAGAAAGAAGCCGCATGTTGCGACACACTTTCTCCTGCTTTCCTTTCTGTGGTTCAAGGCCAAGAAAAAATCCTTTCTTTGGTGAACACGGTTTCGGAAATAGAAGCATGCAAGATTGAAAACGCCTATGGCCGCGTTCTCGCGGAACATATCATTTCACCAGTAAACGTGCCGCAGTACACCAACTCTGCGATGGACGGTTATGCCATCCGCAGTGATGATGTTGACCGCGATAGCTACCAAGTGATTGCTGAAGTGATGGCGGGCCATGCTTACGATCAGCCTCTGGAAGTTGGTCAAGCGGTGAAGATCATGACCGGCGCACCGACACCACTTAACGGCGACACAGTGGTCATGCGTGAGCAAGCCTCTCAAGAAGGTGACAAGGTCACCTTTAACGGTGCGAATATCAAAGCAGGCCAAAACGTTCGTCAAGCAGGTGAAGATCTCGTTATCGGCAGTGACGTCTTTACCGCAGGCACTCGCCTAGCCTCTCCAGAAATGGGCATGATCGCTTCTCTCGGTTTTGGTGAAGCGAATGTGTTCCGCAAATTGAAAGTTGCCGTGTTCTCCACCGGTGACGAAGTACAAGCGCCGGGAACAGAGCAAAAAGCGAATTCTATCTACGATTCCAACCGTTTTACCATCATGGGCATGCTTGAAAAGCTCGGCTGCGAGATCTTGGATTTCGGTATTCTGGAAGACAACGAACAGTTAATGATTGAAGCGTTGGAAAACGCATCGGCGCAAGCGGACGTGGTTATGACTTCTGGTGGCGTATCCGTTGGTGATGCGGATTACATCAAACTTGCCTTGGATAAACTTGGTCAAATCGATTTTTGGCGAATCAACATGCGTCCGGGACGTCCACTCGCGTTTGGTCAAATCAACAACAAGCCGTTCTTTGGTCTGCCGGGCAACCCTGTTGCCGTGATGGTCTCTTTCATTAATTTTGTTGAGCCTGCACTGCGTAAGATGCAAGGCGAACAAGGCTGGAAGCCTCTGAAAGTGAATGCCATCGCAACTGAGAATCTTCGCTCTCGACAAGGTCGTACCGAGTTTAGTCGAGGAATCTATGAACTGGATGACACTGGCCGTTTAACCGTTCGTACAACAGGCAAGCAAGGCTCTGGTATTTTGCGCTCAATGAGTGAAGCAAACTGTTTAATCGAAATCTCCCCAGCTATTGATACAGTAAAAGCGGGAGAAAGCGTGACAATTATCCCACTTCAAGGCAGAATCTAGCCCAAACTAGAAATTCAAAGGTCAGCGAGTCTGGCCTTTTTGTTTAATACAGAAACCTTTTCAGAGAGACAGCTATGGCTCGCACCATTCTTTACACTTACAAAGACCAAGACAAAGAACTGACGTTCTCATACCAGCAGCACCGCAACATTCAAGAAGCGGTTGCAGAAGCAGAAGGTATCGATATCACTGAGTTCCTAAAGATGGAGCAACAAATTGAAGCAGTGTCTGACACTAAAGCGGTGCGAAACTACCGCGATAACTACTTCAGAAAATTAGGCTTTAGTAAAATCACCCTAGCTCAAAAAGAAAACCTAGGCGTAGGCAAAAAGGAGCTATTGTCAAATGTGGTGTATGGAGATCATGCAGTAGCCTGTTGATGAGTCTCCATTTCTTTCACTCCATCGATGAAGCGAACATCTTT
>NZ_NCTH01000034.1:0-47594 GCF_002105475.1 Vibrio sp. ArtGut-C1
TCTTTCACGCTTAGTCATAATGTCACCTGTTTTAGTATCGAGATGATCATACATCACCTCTTAATCAGGTGGCCAAATTCACTATGCCACTACAGTACTCGTTAGTCTGATTGTTTGGCGTAATTATATACCCAAATAACCTTGAGGTGCTTATTTCAAGAGAACGAGCGAGTGCGCAGGACGCGAATCAACTTGGCACTAAAGTAACCCGAGATAATGCCTATCCAGTTGGTACTGAGATCATCAAAACTAAATGAGCGACTTGGAATAAAAAGTTGGCTTATTTCTTCCATTGAAACGATAGCCAACAGCAGTAGCAAAAGGCGGATGCCAAAGACGTCGGCTTTACTTGAGCTTACCAAAGAGGGGAAGGTGAAGACCGATAAAAAGCCGATCAATAAACTGAAGGTAAAGTGAAGCGTACTCGATCCACCTAAGTAGGTTTCCATTTGCAGGTAAGTGGCATGGTGTAAGTCAGAGCTTTTCCATAAAGAGAGTGAAGCCGTAAGCACCAGAACGAAAACAAAACTCATCCGTGTCAGTATTGAAACCATAATTAACCTATTGGAAAGAAGCCTAAGTAACGTTTTACAAAGTACAGCGCTGCCAGATTCTGGATTGCCATGCCAATTGCCATCGCCCATGCTGCACCAATAACACCGAACGTTTGGCAAAGCGCAATGAGCAAGCAGATAGAGATTGTGCCGGAGGAAATTGTAATGTATTTCATGGTTCTTTCGTGACCGCTCATGAGTAATAAAAACCCTACAGAGCCAGTCGCAACATTGACTAACTGCCCTAAAGACAGGACGACTAACAGTGGCGCAGCAGCAAGAAACTCTTCACCAAAAAACCGCATCACAAACTCTGGGAATAGAGTGCAAATAATCACGGGCACAATGGCCAAACCAACGTTGGCTCGGCAAGCTAAACGGCTCAGGCTTTGCAGTTTGATCATTTGGCGTTCTTTGTAGAGAGAGGCAAACATAGGGGCGACCACAAAGTTAATGGTAATCAGCACAAAGCCAATCAGTAGTGATGTACGTTGAGCTGCAGCTAATAAACCGAGTTCCGCTGTTGAGATAAAAAAGCCCGCAATGACAAGGCTTCCCCATTGAAGAACGTTCGTGAAGATACTGCCAATCCAGACTTGCTTGGCAGAAGCGACCATTTTTTTGTTTGGTACTAAAGCCGATGTCTGATACTGACCTGAACTTAGCCAATTAACACTGGATATTACCGCGACGCTCATACTCGCCAGAAGCAGTGCGGTCATCAGATTGTTGATATTTTGCTGACCGATATAGTCCAAGCCAAAGACAAAAAAGACCATCAACATACTCACGCCAAGCTGTAAAGCAAACAGTGATGACACGACCTTTCTACATGCTTGAAGCACACGACTGTTGGTCTGTGCAAGCACCAAAAACGGTATGCAGAACAAGCCTAAAGTAATCGCATGCATTGGCGATTGGGTCTGATTTAGCTGTTCAGGAAACAGATTAAATCCTACCAACAAAACGGCAATGGCTAGCAAGCAAAACGCCATACTTCGATAAAGTGCAGTTTTATAGTTGTGGCTTTGTTGAAGTGTCTCTTTGTTGTTAAAGGCGATCGCATTGTAGCGAACTAATGAGACATCAAAACCTAGCTGAGAAACGATCGCGAGTAGTGAGACTAGGTTGAATAAAAAGAAAAATTGACCGGAAGTCGAAGCGTCACTGGCCTTCGATACAATCAGTGTCAGTAAAAAAGCAAATAGCGCACTCAACACACGCGTGATTGCGGTTTTCAATCCAGTAGATAGCAAGCTTTTTTTACCGCTGGGCATCAACAGTAATTTTTGTTGAATAGTGTGAAACATAGAGGTATTTAACCGTAAATATTATTGAGTGCGAGGCGCTGTTTTTCTTCACTGAAGGCGTCGTTTAACGCTGTTGTATATTGGCAAAAATCAATTTCATCATAATGATTGACACAGTGCGCGATCTGCTTGGCCATTTCTTCAGGTGTTAGCGCTAAAAATGGGTAGTTGAGATCTTTGGTCGCGCCGATAGTTCGAATTACCATAGGAAGATGTAATTTGGCTGCTTCTAGAATAGTTAACGGCATCCCTTCCCATGCTGCAGTATGTAAGTAAAGGTCTGAACCCTTGAGCTTTTTAACCACCTCATCACGAGGCAACATGCCAGTCACATCCACATTTTCTGTACGCAATTTTTGTTCAAGTGTGTAGTCACCGCCACCTATCCAAGTGATATCTAATGGGCGGTTAAGCGCATATCGATTAAGGTGTTGCAATGTGTCGATGAGAAATTGTGGATCCTTTTGGGGCGCAACACGACCAAGCACAACAAGTCGCAGCGCTTCTTGTCTGTTTCGCCCTAAACGCTCTTCACTTTGATAAGACACGTAGTTGTTGAGCAGCTCGGCACGTTTCGCACCAATGCTAATGGCTAGGTCACATTCTCGTTGGCTACAGCCTGCCACCACATCAATTTTGCTTAGTTTTACTTTCTCTAGCGCTTTATAGAGCTGGCGCGCGAATTCGGAGATATCTTCACGTTCGAAAGCATAACAGTGCGGAGTGTAAACCAAGCGCGCCTTGCCAAGTTTTAGAAATCGCCCGAGAAAGCCCGCTTTACTCGAGTGCAAATGCACAACGTCAGGCGCAAGTGATGCAATCATGTGGTTTGCATCGCGAACAAATTGAAGTAAGCCGCCTTCCACCCATTTGGTCTGTGTGAAAATATGATGGTTGTTCTCATTGGTTAAGTCGTTTTCTCGAGCTCTGGCTAGCAAGAAATGTTGATAAGGCTCATCTCGAGAGGAGTGAGCATAACTATAGAGGGCGGTTTGAACGCCACCTCCGAAGGCTTCTGTAATATGGAGCACTTTTTTCATGATGATTTTGTTCCTGGTGTCTGCATCCATTTATGCTTGAAAGCATCACGTTCTTGTTCTGAATAAACGTGGCGATATAAGGGAAGATCGTACATATAGAACAGCTTTGAAAAGTCGTAGTGATGCTTAAAGTGCTGGTGGATATTGGAGTACCACTTGTTTTTCGCTTCATTGCTGTTTTTCAGCACGAAGTCTTGCAGCCCGAGAAACTCACCAATTTCTTTATCGAGAGAGCTGAGCTTTTCGCATTTGATTAGCATGACGTTGGCTTGCTCGTTCTTGAATGTGAAGAAAGGTTGAGTGTTGTCCAGTTCTTGACGCATCACATCGATATTGAAGTTACGTTTTAACTCGTTGTCGAACCAGTCCGCAAAATAGTTGAGATTGATATAGTTATCGAAACAATGTTCGAGGTGCTGATACGTGACTGCCATATCTCGGTGAATTGCATCATTCTTTTTGCCTTCGATAAATTGCAAATGGAGGTCTTGAAAGAAACGAGAAAAGACAGTTGCGATTGGATCACGGACCAGTGTGACGATTTTGATCTGTTCGCGTTTTTGTAAGATACGTTTTCGTTGCTTGAGCACTAAGCGATAGAGCGCACGGTTTTTGAAATCGAAAAATTTACTCACGTCTTTTTTATTGTGATACATGTGAAATTCTTCGTGATCATCAAAGGTGTGGATGTGATAGCTTGGGATATTTCTTTCTCCCAGTGTGTGCTCAATTGACGATGAGCCAACTTTGCCCATTTGGTAAACTAAAACAAAATTGCCAGCTTGGAGTTCTCGGTTCTTTTCAAATTGTCGAGAGATTGAATACTTCATCTATCCTATCCTTGATTATTCAAATTCGTGGTGATGGTTTACCGGAAAAGTATGAGCAATGGTGTTGACCGTTGACTCGCGGCTCATGCTTATCATGACGGGTAATAAGAGTATTAAAATGATGGTGGTATTTACCGCAACGAAGAACACCATGATGAGGGCGTATATCGCGAGTAAGAGGCTTTTTCTGTTGTCATTGAGACTACGGAAGCAAAAGCGAATAAAAAGAAAATAACCACCAAATAATAGGGCGATACCGAGCAACCCGTATTCAATTGCGGTATCTAACACAAAGTTGTGGGTGTAGATCGCCAGCTCATCATAGTTAAAGTAACTGATCATAAAGTTGGGCAGCATCTTCGCGCCGACACCTAAAATAGGGTGTTGAAGTAAAATGTCTAACCCATTGGCAAGTAAGAGTTTTCTATGAAGGTTCGACACCCATCGAGCTTCACTTTGGTTGGCAAATAAGACGTCTTCTTGGGTTATTTCTAATGTGTCCGCTAGCGTTTCAAACCCAACGTAGAGTGTAGTTGCGACGGCAGTGAACACCATAAAGCTTAAGGCCAATAAAATCGTCCACGTGTACGTTTCATTAAGCGATTTTCTCATCAGGTTTTTTACGAGCAGCTGGTCAAAGAAGAAAAGCAGACAAAAACCAAGTAGTGCTTTTCTTTCTTGCGACAACACCAGTAATACCAAAGCAACGAGCATCAAAAGGTGGAAAGCGCGAATTTTATCCCGATAAAGGTACAGTAGTGAGCAAAGTACACCGAACCCGTATTTACTTACCCCGAGTAACTTAAACCCGCTTTGATATCCCTGAGCAAAGTGCCATAAGGCAACGAGCGTACAGATGAAAAACAGCAGATAAGTGAAATAAACCATTACCCATTCATCATCAAACACGCCATAGGCGTACATTAGGCTAAGCAAGCAGAGAATCGCCAGCCATTGTACGGTTTCTATAACTAGCGGCATTAAGGGGACGCGATTTAGCAGGCCATTTAAGAACACATATCCAGTGAACAGTACAAGGAACCCCATACAGGGATGCATGAGTTTTTCAGCTTTTCCTTCCAATACCACTAATGCAGTAAAACCAATGGACAAAAGACTTAGGATGTCTGATGGTGCTAGTGCTATTCCTCCAGCACGAAACTTCATAGGAATAAAGAACAATGCTAATAGGCATGCTGCAAGCAATGAGGCTCGATGGCTCGATGGCGCGGAGCTATTTGTTGGTGCAAAGCTGCTGGTAGATTCCATAGTAACCTTCACGAAATTTATCGATGGTGTAGAGAGAGGCCCTATTGACTGAGTATTGACTTGCAGCGTCATACCGCTCAACACTTTCACACAGCTGGAGCACTTTCTGGCTCAGCTCATTTGAGTTACCAACCTGAAATAAATATTCGGCACGTCCGGTGACGTCATCCAAACCGGGTACGTCCGATGATAATACGGGTAAGCCTGCTGCCATGGCCTCAACCGCCGCCAAGCCAAAGCCTTCGACATGCGATGATTGCACGTAAATGTCCATGTCGTTCAAAAACGCTGGAACATCAGAAACTACCCCATGAAAGTGAACACGTTGCGTGACGTTGAGCTTTGTTGCCAACGCTTGCAGTGACGATTTTTTTTCGCCATCTCCAGCAAGATGGAGCTCGAATCGTCTCGGTAAATGGACAAGTGCTTGGATAAGCGTTTCATGATCTTTATGTTGATGAAGTCGGCCCACCATTCCAATCTTGATAACTGGTTTGTCGATTAGGTGGCTGGAGCACTTCGGCATCATAGGAAACCTTTTTAAATCAACGCCATTGTGCACCACGTGATATTTATGTTGGTAGCGAGGCATGAACTTCACCAGTTCATCTTGTACTTTTTCACTAATACTGACCGTCAAGTCGTGGCCCCAATACAAGACATATTCCATGAACTTAAACAACGGATAGTCACGTCGACGGTTGTAAGAGCAGTGCTCAGTCTGAATTCGTTTTTTACCTACCGCCAATAGCGCTAGATAAATGGAAGGGTAGAGGTGCCCGTGAACGACATGCGGCCAACGTAGCAAACAGTATTTCTCACTCAATGACAAAGTGCGCCAGTTAAAACACTCTATCCCTTGGGCGGATAGCGTTGGTAAGTAATCATTTTCATCACATAAGACCAAAATTTTGATTTCGTATTCAGGCTTATGTTCTAAAACAAGGTCGACTAAGAACTTCTGAGCACCGCCGTTCTGAGAAAGATCATTAATAATATGTAGAATCTTGGTTTTCATGATTAATTGGTCAGATATTGCTGTTTAAGGTCGGTGATTTCTGCATTTGAGAAAAAGTGCTTCGTCAATTTAGAATTCAGCATTTCTTCAACGTACTCGGGTGTAGGTTGAAATTGCGTTTTGAATTCTTTCATTAGTGGCGAGTACCATTTGTTGTCTGACTGATTTTCATAAACGACATCCACGGGGTAACCTAAAAAGTCTTCAACTGCGGAGTTAGCCTTCGCTAGCTTGTCACTTCGAATGACCAACAGTGAGAAGTTGTTGTTGTGGTATGTTTGATAGCCTACTTCGTGATTAAAAGGTTCGTTAAACACATCAATCCCTGTTAGTTGTTTGATTTCGTTGTCAAACCACTGCAGCGCATATTGATGATTCATGTGCTTATCAAATGCCTCTTGGAGTAACTGCGGGCGTTCAGTACGGATTGCGCTATCATCTTTTAGGTATTTGTCCGCCATCCAAAACGGAAGTGCTTGAAAGAACATTGAAACATTTCGTCCGATCGGTTCACGCACCAGTGAGATAATTCGAACTTTTTTCTTGCGCCTTAACATACGGCTCATCGCTATGCGCTTTAGTCGTCGCTTTAACGCGTTGATCTGAGGTTTATGCAATTGCGCTCTGACAGGGGATATCTGTTTTTTCGCATCGACAGTCATGAGATCGTGCAAGTGAACCGAGTTAGGAATGGAATGCTCTAATGCACTCGAACCTACTTTGCCCATTTGATAGATCAATACCGGTTGTTCTTGGCTTTTCAACGTTTGGTACCAAGATGCGTTTGAGTTAGTAGGCGTATTTCTGGACATAAAGCGTTTCTCCTTCCTTAGTCTTGGCTTGTGTGATTAAGACGCCAAGAGATGGAACTGAGTGTTGTATTTGTTTAGATAACGCAAGGTTAACCAGTGATGATTTTGTCGATTCTGAGCGAATGACGGTAATCAGACCATTGGCATACTGACCAAGAATAAGTGCATCACTCACTGACAGTAGGGGCGGTGTATCGATAATGATCCGGTCATACTTATTTTGAAAATGTTCGAGCAACTTTTTAAAGCGATCAGAAGCTAGCAGTTCCTGTGGGTTTGGCGGAATTAGGCCTGCCGATAATACATCTAAGTTGGCTTCTTCTATATGTGTAACACAATCTTTGATTGGCGTATCCATAGTCAGGATATGCGTTAAGCCTGGGCTTGATTCAGCAATACCAAACCGTTTTGCGATGGAAGGTCGGCGTAAATCGCAGTCGATGATCAATACCTTTTCCATTTTTGAAAACGACACCGCCATATTAATACTGGTCGATGTTTTTCCTTCTTCTGGAATGGCAGAAGTAAAGGGCAATATCTTTTGCTTAGTGTTGGTTAATCTGAGCAGAAGCGAGGTTCTGACGGAGCGACAAGCTTCACTAAATAGCTTTTCTTCATCATCTAAATACGCGGTATAACTGACGCCGTTTTTACGCAAATTGCGTTTTTTGACCATCGGAATCACGCCTAAACACGTAACACCAAGTTTTTCCTGCACATCGGCTGTGCTTCGGATAACTTCTCGCATCGTTTCTAAGATGATGACCAGCGCACAAGCAATGGCAAAGCCAAAAAAGGTGGCAATCAGTACCAGTTTGATTCGTTGTGGTGCCACCGGGAATAGAGGAATGATGGCTTTGTCAGTAAAGCGAGCGGTGACATTCTTGTAGTCGCTGGTGGCGTTGGTCTCTTTCTCACGATTTAAGAACGCTTCATAGAGTGCCTTATTGGATTCAACCTCGCGTTTTAACTGTTCGTAACGCGCTTTTTGTGACCCTAACGATTGGAAGTCCGACTTTTTGTGATCGAGTTCTGCTCGAAGCATGTCCTCTTGAGCCTTTGCAGCAAGAAGGTCTTGTTGCTTACTGAAGGAAATGTCACGAATGAGTTGCTGGGTTCTAGATTGAATTTCAGCAAGCTGCGCTTTCGCCTGAATCATTCGGTCATGCTTGGGGCCGTAGCGCTGTGCCAGCTCAGAGAGATTTTTGGCTGCCTGGGCTTCCGATAATTTGAGGTCGCGGATCTGCGCTTGATTAGCGAATTCATCAATTGACAGCAAGCTGTCTAAACTTTGTGAAGATTTACGTCTTAACAGTTGGATTAACGTCTGCGCTTCAATGCGCTTATTAACAGCGACATTTAGCTTGCGAGTGAGTTCTTCTAGCTCATTTGCGTAAATTTCATCAATACCGTTTATATCGATCAACCCTTCTTTTAACAAGAACTCTTGCAGCGCTTGCTCAGAGTTACGTAATCGCTCCTCCAATTTTTGTGAGTTATTTGTCAACCAAGTGGCCGCATTTTGTGTAACGACCAATTTGGCTTCAAAATTTGCGTCAATGTAGGCTTGGCCGACCGCGTTGGCGATTGTCGTTGCAAGCTTAGGATCGGTAGAACGAAAGCGAATTCTGACTAATTGGGTGTTACGTACTGGCTCAATATCGAGTTTACTTCTGAAAGCTTGAAGTGCCTGATAATAGGACTCTGAAAATTGGGCGGTTTCTTTTGGGCTTGGTGCCACATTCAGTAGGTCTTGAACAAAAGGGATCGACTTTATTTGGTCGATCTTTTGATTTAATCCACCTGAGCGTGTGAACTCCGGTAGTTGAGTTAGGTTCAGCTCTCTAATGACCTTATCTGCGATATGATTCGATTTTAAAATGGCGATTTGCGTTTGAAAGTACTCTTTTTTTGTCGTGTCGACGCCATATACTTCCTCGATTGAAAGGGCGCTTTTTTGTTCCTCTTGGATGAGTAGCGTAGCTGTAGCTTGGTATATCGATGCTTTGGAGTAGATATACCAAGTACAAGTTAATGAGAACAGAAGCGTGAATGCTGCGATGCTTAGCCAATTCTTTTTAATCGCTTTGAAGTGATGGCCAAAACGAATCAGTTCTACTTTGTTCATCTGGAGATTATTTGGATGAGTCCCGTTCATTTGATTCCCTGTCACTTAAAAGAAGCTCTGGTCGATAAATACAATGTCACCAGGCTCAACGTTGCGGTGCATACTGACACCCTCTATCGTTTGACCCGTTTTATGTTTGGTGAGGTTAATGCCTTTGCGTGAGGCTCGGTCGGTCAAGCCACCAGCTAAAGCGATGGCCTTTTCGATAGTTAATCCTGGTCGATATTCAAATCCACCTGGTTTCCTGACTTCGCCATTGACGTAAAACAGACGAAAGTTATTGATGGTGACCATCACTTTTGGGTTGATGAGATAATCGCCTTTTAAGCCCGTTTCTATTTCGTACTTGAGTTGTTTCGGTGTTTTTTTGATTGCTTTGATTCGGCCAAGGTAGGGGTAATCAAAATAGCCATCTGACGTTATTAGAATATTTTTAATCGTAAGATCTTCTTCACCATAGACCTGCACGGAAATGGTATCGCCCGTGTCGAGTAAGTAATCTTCTTCGTTTGAGTCAGCGTTTACCAAGGTGCTAAATAGCAATAACGCGACGCTCATGAATGTGATGAATGACTTCATTAATAATCCTTGTTACAGAGAAAACTGTGCGCTTAAAGTCCAAATGTTCTGTTCGAAGCTATAACCTGGTCGGTTAGAGGTTTTATCTTGGTATTGCCAGTCGGCTTGCAGCTGTACCCAGCGTTTAATTTGATAATCGATACCAAAAGATAGGGTGTAGCGATCGTCGTTTCTGGTGATCCCCGTATAGTCATCTTGTTGATAAATAGCACCTAAGCGAGTTGCAAGGTAACTATTCCAATCGTGCTTGAGGTTCAGTCGATAACGAGTTTGTAGGTTGTAATCGCCATCTTGATCTGGGTTAACTGCCGCTTGAGTAGTTTTCACGCTGACTAGAGTTTGTTCTTGAGGCAACCATTCAAAGCCGATATCCCAACTAAAGCCTTTAAATGTCTCTCGGTGAGCGCTGTCAAAATCTTTGATTTGATAACCGAGTCGAGCGATGCCTTTTGTTTTTCCTGTGACTTCCCATTCGGCACCGGTGTAATAGAAACTGGTGTTGTTATCTTTGGATGGTTGCGAAGAATTTCGGTGCTGATAGTCGGTTACTATTTGTTTTGTCCCAACCAACCAATAGGTTCTTGGCGTCGCCCTTAAATAGAATTCCAAGTGTGCATTGGGGGCTCGAAAATCGTTGTATTTTGTTTTAGCGTTTGTGCGCCCAGGCAAGCCGTCACGGTAGTTTTGATAGGTTTTATCACTGTAGCCTAAACCGAATTCGAGTCTGCCTTTTGCACCGTTAGAGCCAAAGACATAATTGGTTTTGATATCGTTACGGTTGAACTCTATTGGTGAGTCTATTGCGCTACCATTACCTTCGGTAATGTCTTCCCCTCTAATTTCATGCTGGGTGCGTAAACGATAATCAACCACTAAACGATGACGATGATTGAACTCAAAAAAGTTGGAAAACTGAAAGGTATGATCGTCGAAGTCGTTGCGGTCATCGGATGAAAAACCTGCTTTCAACTTGTACAAAATATCTGCGCGATAGCGATTCCTTTCTATACGTGCTAATAAGCTTGGCTCTATACCCCAAATATTGACCGATTCTACATTGCCGGATTCCTCCGCTTTGTTGATGTTGTCATCGCCCTCGTAGAAAGTTCTTACGAGGGGAATAAACTCAATGCCAGACTCGGTTTGGTAAGCCATCGGTTCTGCGAGTAAGCCAGTTGAAAACAGACTCAATGCTATTGCCATTGTCAGTTTCTTCATAATCTCAACCTTAGTAAGCGTTAGCACCAGTGAACCCTTTGAAAACGGTCATGAAGATGATTTTGATGTCCATCCAAACCGACCAGTGGTGGATGTAATCCAAATCAAATTCGACTCTCTTTTCCATTTTTTCTAAGGTGTCGGTTTCGCCGCGATAGCCATTAATTTGCGCCCAGCCAGTAATGCCTGGTTTTACTTTGTGACGTAGCATGTAGCGGTCAACAATCTGGCGATACTCTTCATTGTGCGCCACGGCGTGAGGGCGTGGACCAACAATAGACATGGTCCCTTGCAGTACATTGATAAATTGAGGTAGTTCGTCCAAAGAGGTACGACGCAGAAAACCACCAAAAGGCGTAATGCGTGGGTCGTTCTTTGTCGCCTGTTTCACGTGAGGGCCTTGATCCATAGTGGTCATTGAACGGAATTTCCAGACTTCAATCTTGCGTCCATCGAGGCCGTAACGATGCTGTTTAAAAATGACCGGACCTTTAGAGGTCAGCTTAATGCCAATCGCAATGGTGAGCAGGACTGGAGAGATCAAGGCTAAAATAATGCTCGAAAACAAGATGTCTTCAAACCGTTTTACCCAGGAAGAAATTCCAGCAAATGGCGTATCAAATACGCTGAGCGTTTGAACTTGGCCGATTTGCGCCCAACGAGAATGCAAAAGGTTATAGGTAAAGAAGTCGGGAATCAGATACGTATTTGCGGTGGTGTCTGAGAATTGGTTAAGAAGCGATGCAATACGTTCTTTTGCGTGCATTGGCATTGCGATATAGACGTAATCCACTTCCCCTTTTTTGGCTCGCTCAAGAGCGTGGTCAACTGCCCCTTTAATAGGGTAAGCAGAATTTGGCAATCTGTCGGAAGAACGCTCATCGTAAAAGCCATCAAAAAGTACACCGTGTTCAGTGTGGTTTTGAATTTCGTTAGCAAGGGTAATGCCGTGAGGAGTTTGGCCGATGATTATTGCAGTACGAGTGTTGAATCCTTTTTTTCTTAAATAGGCTAATCCGGTACGGAATGTCACTCGCCATGCCAAAAGTAGAGCGGGCGTAATCGCAAACCACAATGCCAGAATAGTGTTATCAAATAAGTCATAGACTTCCGAAAAATACAGAACAATAAAGATAAGCGCGGAAGTTACTGCCCAGGCCACACAGACAATAATCATCTGCTCTTTAAACGAACTGGTTCGCCAAGAGCGGTACAGGTTGCCGCTTTCTGCCATAAATAGAAAGGAGATGCCTCCAACAAAAGCCAGTATGACGTAATCTTTCCCCATCGCAGTATTCATGTCTTTGAACACTAAAAGCAGCATAAAAGAGACGATGACAGCAAGATCTGAGATGCGATATAAAAAAGCGAACTCCATCTCGTGAGAGCGGATAAGTCCTTTTTGTTTCATGACTCAGTTTCCTTTCTTACACGCTACCGCCCTTGGGTGTCTCCCCCAATTGCCGTGTCGTGAGCGTTATTAGTAGTTGGTGAACAGAGCATTCTGTTGAATGCTTCTGAGTTTTTTGTCACGTGTAATTTCGTTGATAAGTGTAAAAATTTGCGTTGTTGAGGTAAGTGGAAATAAGAATGAAATTTAGACCTTTGGCTAAGTTTGGCGGGTTAGGAAAAAGCTGGTACTTACTCATGAGGGATGAGGAAAAGTATTAAAAATGAAGTATCAGTACAAAGACAATGGTTTATGTGAAGGTAGAAGAAACGGGTGATCTTATTGGTTAACGATTAATGATTTAGTATCGAATTACTTATATTTATTAGGATAAAAAAAATCCCTCTCAAGTGAGAGGGATTTTTTGTGAGTAAGGACGAATGAATTATTCGACTTCTACGCCGTTTTCTTTGTATAGGCGGCGGCATGCACGACCATCACTGTGGAACAGGTGACAACGGTGTGCTGGAATACCAATCTCGATTTTATCGCCGGTATCGACTGCGAGCGTGTCAGGCTGACGGAAAATAACGTCGGCGTCTGCGCCTTCTAGGTTTAGGTATACTTGAGTTTCGTTACCTAGCTTCTCTACAATCATCACTTCACCGTGAATGCTTGCATCAGCTTCAGAAGCGGATAATAGGTGCTCAGGGCGAATGCCTAAAGACATGCGGTCGCCACGGTTAACAGTTGTGCCATCCACTGGAATCCAGAAAGATACGCCATTAGATAGTTGAACTTTGACGCGCTCTGCTTCTACTTCATCAATGAATACGCTCATGAAGTTCATTTTCGGAGAGCCGATAAAGCCTGCTACAAAGCGGTTTTGTGGGTAATGGTAAAGTTCAAGTGGCTTACCAACTTGCGATACATAACCGCCGTCTAGTACAACGATTTTATCTGCCATTGTCATTGCTTCCACCTGATCGTGTGTTACGTAGATCATGGTACAACCAAGTTGACGTTGTAGCTTCGTGATTTGCGCACGCATGTTTACACGCAGTGCGGCATCCAAGTTTGATAGTGGTTCATCTAGAAGGAATACATTAGGTTGCGATACCAATGTTCGACCGATAGCCACACGTTGACGCTGACCACCTGAAAGCGCTTTTGGTTGGCGTTCAAGTAAGTGACCCAGTTGTAGAATTTCTGCAGCCTGTTCAACACGTTTGTCGATTTCTGCTTTGTCTGCTTTTGCTAATTTTAAGCCAAATGACATGTTGTCATATAAGTTAAGGTGTGGGTAAAGAGCGTAAGACTGGAATACCATACCAACACCACGTTTGGATGGTTCGACGTCATTCATGCGCTGGTCACCAATATACAAATCACCTGAAGTAATGTCTTCAAGACCGGCAATACAACGTAAAAGGGTAGATTTACCACAACCTGATGGACCTACGAAAACAACAAATTCACCTTCGTTGATTGTTAGGTCTACGTTCTTAGAAATCAGTACGTCGCCATACGCTTTACAAACATTTTTTAACGTGACACTCGCCATGTAGCTCGTCCTCGATCAATTTTTTATTATTCACCGCTCATCATTATATGAATTATCTAGCGAGCAGTAACAGTAGGAATCGGTAAGTTATTGCGGTTGGTAAGAAAAGTAGGGTAGCACTTCAATAAAATGTCCTGAATAGAAGTGCTACCCATCATAGCCAAGTACGAGTTTCTCTCCCCCACATTATTCGTGTTGTCTCCCCCGTGAAATAATTACCACAAACAACACCAATAATGACATTCCACTCGTCTGGCAATGCAAAACCAGCAAATCTTTTTCCTAATACGTAGGCACTGCTGGGAAAGGGTTCTTACCATCCACTCTTGGATGACTGAAGTTTGTAAGATTGTGCGAGGTGCGACATCCTCCTAATAGAAATAATTGTAGGGGGAGTAGGTAGGGAGGAGTAAAAAAGGAGGAGGAATAAAGCAGTTGGTCGGAAATCACATTATTGCACCACCCAAAGTTGAAACCGATCACAGGAAGTATCCGTTTTGTGATTTGAGTCTCTTACCCTTGGCGATTTAGATCACGAAAATACGTCATAATTGTAAGGGCGTAGGGATTAGGAGGATGAGACATATTGGATTATTTCAGATGATATATGTCGAAATACGGCTGAACCTCAATGGACTAGCCCTACATCAAAAATATAAAAAGGATACGAACATGAAAAAGTTAAGCGCTGTAGCACTAGGTACTCTTGTTGCTTTGGGTTCTTTTGGTGCTAATGCTGCCATCGAAGAAGGACAACTTACTATCTGGATCAACGGCGACAAAGGTTACAACGGCCTTGCTGAAGTTGGTAAAAAATTCGAAGAAGACACTGGCATTAAAGTGACAGTGGCTCACCCAGATGGCCTTCAAGACAAATTCCCTCAAACTGCAGCGACTGGTGACGGTCCTGACATCGTATTCTGGGCTCACGACCGTTTCGGTGGTTACGCAGAAGCTGGCCTGCTAGCAGAAATTAAACCTTCTAAGAACATTCAAGAAGGTATTGTTGATTTCGCTTGGGATGCTGTACGTTACGACGGTAAATTGATCGGCTACCCAGTTGCGGTTGAGTCTCTATCTCTAATCTACAACAAAGACCTAGTTCCAAACCCACCGAAGTCTTGGGAAGAAGTTGCAGCGCTAGATGCAAAACTTAAAAAAGACGGCAAGTCTGCAATCATGTGGAACCTAAAAGAACCGTACTTCACTTGGCCACTAATGGCTGCTGATGGCGGCTACGCGTTCAAATACACTTCTGAAGGTTACGATGTTAAAGACGCTGGTATCGCGAAAGAAGGCGTTAAAGACGCAATGAGCTTCGTAAAAGGCTTGGTAGACAAAGGCGTAATCTCTGCAGATATGGACTACTCAGTATCTGAATCTGCATTCAACCAAGGCAAGACAGCGATGACGATCAACGGTCCATGGTCTTGGGGCAACATCGAGAAGTCTGGCGTTAACTACGGCGTGACTACGCTACCTAAGTTCCAAGGTCAATCTTCTAAGCCATTCGTTGGTGTTCTAACGGCTGGTATCAGCACTGCGTCTCCAAACAAAGACCTAGCGGTTGAGTTCATTGAGAACTACCTACTAACAAACGACGGCCTACGTATGGTTAACAACGATAAGCCTCTAGGTGCGGTAGCGCTTAACTCGTTCCAACGTGAACTAGATTCAGATACTCGTATCGCTGCGACAATGGACAACGCGATGAACGGCGAAATTATGCCAAACATTCCTCAAATGAACGCATTCTGGGGCGCGGCTAAGAACGCAATCATCAACGTAGTTGATGGTCGTCAAACTGTCGATGCAGCATTGGCAGACGCAGAAAAACAAATGACTAAATAATTAAGTAAGACCTTTTTAAGGAGGAGGCAACTCCTCCTTACTTTTCTATATTTATTCTATATTCGCTAGCAGGTTCCCTATGCAGTCAGTTCAAGGTACAAATGCTATGACAGCACCAGAAGCCAGCCTTCCGAGCAGCAAAAAAGTGTTCATGAAATGGTCACTTTTAGGCACAGTCGGCATTATCAATGGCTACGCAACAATCCTTATGTATTCACGCGGTGAGATTGCGTTTGCACTACTTACGATCATTCTTACCGCTTTAGCGTTGTTCATCTTTGGTAGTAAAAAGACGTACGCACATCGTTACATCTACCCTGGTATCGCAGGGATGATCCTTTTCATTCTTTTCCCTCTGGCGTACACCATAGGTTTGGCGTTTACCAACTACAGCGCGAAAAACCAACTCTCTTTTGATCGTGCGCAGAGCGTACTTTTGGACAGAACTTATCAAAGTGGTGATAGCTACCCGTTCACTTTATATAAAACGGATCAAGGACATCAGCTTGTGGTTGAAAAAGATGGTGAGCTACTTGCTACGCCCACTTTTCAACTAGATAGCCTTTCAGCATCGGATCTTGACCTGTCGCCAATTGAAGAAGCTACGGGCGAGAAAGAATCAATCAAGACGATTGTTAAGAGCCGTAATACGTTGAGTAGTGTTGATTTGCATCTGCCGAGCGGTGAAGACATCCGCATGAGCGGGTTACGCAAATTTGCGGCAGTTGTGCCTTTGTACACGCTGCAAGAAGACGGCGAAACGCTTTACAACAACCGTACTGAAGAGACGTTACGTCCAAATATGGAAGTAGGTTACTACCAACCTGTCGATGAAAATGGTCAGTTTGTTGGTAGCACAGTGTCTCCTGGCTTTGTGGTGAATATTGGCACGCACAACTTTGAGCGTGTGTGGAAAGATGATGGCATCAAAGAGCCGTTTATCAGTATCTTTATCTGGACGATTGTGTTCTCGGCACTCACCGTACTATTTACGCTTGTAATTGGTCTTGTTCTAGCAAGTGTTGTTCAGTGGGAAGCATTAAAAGGCCGCTCGGTTTACCGACTCTTACTGATTCTGCCTTATGCGGTACCGGCGTTTATTTCTATCTTGATCTTTAAAGGTTTGTTTAACCAAAGCTTTGGTGAGATCAACATGCTTCTGGAAGGTTTGTTCGGTATTAGCCCAGCTTGGTTCTCAGACCCATTCATGGCGAAAACCATGATTCTGATTGTGAACACGTGGCTTGGTTTCCCTTACATGATGATTCTATGTATGGGTCTACTAAAAGCGATTCCTGATGATTTATATGAAGCGTCAGCAATTGATGGTGCGAACTTTATTACTAACTTTACTCGTATCACGCTACCAATGATGTTGAAGCCGTTAACACCACTGTTGATTGCGAGCTTTGCCTTCAACTTCAACAACTTCGTGCTTATCCAGTTGTTGACTGGCGGTGGTCCAAACATGATTGGTACGTCAGAACCTGCGGGTTACACAGACCTATTGGTAAGTTACACCTACCGAATCGCATTCGAAGGTGCGGGCGGTCAAGACTTCGGTCTAGCAAGTGCAGTAGCAACACTTATCTTCCTATTGGTTGGCGCATTGGCACTTATCAACCTACGCGTAACTAAAGTAGCTCAGGACTAAGGAGAGATTACAATGGCAATGGTACAAGGTAAGTCATTAAAGTATCGTGTTTGGGCTACTCATATTGCGATGTGGGCATTCTTGGCACTGATTATTTTCCCTTTACTGATGATCATCGCGATTTCATTCCGTGAAGGTAACTTTGCAACGGGTAGCCTGATCCCAGACAACCCAACGCTTGATCACTGGAAATTGGCATTAGGTTTCTCGGTGACTAACCCAGACGGTACAGTTACACCGCCACCATTCCCAGTCATGACATGGCTGTGGAACTCAGTAAAAGTGGGTGGTATTTCTGCAATCCTAATCGTGGCGCTATCAACCACATCAGCTTATGCGTTTGCTCGTATGAAGTTCAAAGGTAAGAACACTATCCTAAAAGCGATGATGATCTTCCAAATGTTCCCTGCGGTATTGGCATTGGTTGCCCTATACGCGTTGTTCGACAAGTTGGGTCAGTACATCCCATTCCTTGGTCTCAACACGCACGGCGGTCTGATATTCGCTTACTTAGGGGGCATCGCACTGCACGTTTGGACGATTAAAGGCTACTTCGAAAGTATTGACTCTTCGTTAGAAGAAGCGGCGGCACTGGATGGTGCGACACCATGGCAAGCATTCCGTTTGGTATTGCTTCCATTGTCTGTGCCAATCCTAGCGGTAGTATTCATCTTGTCGTTCATCATGGTAATTGGTGAAGTTCCTGTAGCATCACTACTACTTTCTGATGTAGACTCGTACACACTTGCAGTGGGTATGCAGCAATACCTATATCCACAAAACTACTTGTGGGGTGACTTTGCAGCAGCTGCTGTACTTTCAGCAGTGCCAATCACTGCCGTATTCTTACTTGCTCAACGCTGGTTGGTTGGTGGTCTAACCGCTGGTGGTGTGAAAGGATAATCTCTTGTGGTCTGAGATTGATAAGAATAACTAGAAAAGGGCGACCACATGGTCGCCCTTATACGTAGCACGGATATTACAATTTTGGTTTGGCCGCCGATCAGTAATATCTTGGCTTTTATTGGCGTTACGCATAGCTGGCTGTTAGCTTAGTTCCTTACGATTCAATCACTAACAGTTTTTGTAACCATAACCTGAGTTTTGACTCAGGTTTTTTTATACCTGTTAAATACAGTTGTTCAATAAGCGGATAAAGATTAGCTGCTTTGCAATGGATTACACAGGGCTAGGAGAATGCCCTGCGTAGCACTTCACATAAATAACCTGAGTTCAGGTATCAGTAAAATTGAGGTAGGTAAGGATTAAAACTCTCGACTGGAGGGGGCACATCCAACGTATTGAAGCAGCGTGTATAAGCTTTCTTGCTGTAGTGCGACGCGACGAAATAAATTTGCAAAGGTGACATCACCGCCAAAGCAGGTTTGAATGTAATGGTTAATTTCTGTTTCGTTATACCCCTCGACGTACATGGTTCTTACCCACTGGTACTCGACCGCTTTTAAATTGGTCAACGTCTCTTCACTTAAGGTCGTTTCTTTTAGTCTCAAGATCCAAACTCTATCCAACTCCAAAATAGTGGAAGGATTTAAGCAAAGCTAGGTGAAGGATTTATGACAGAGGAGGCCGAGTGTGAAGCAAATGGCAAAACCATGATGTTGCTCCACACTCTGGTTATAAGTAACGTTGAGGTAGTCAATAGCGTTCTTAACGGATGTAGGTTACTTGAGATACTTTACGTGCGCTTCCATCTCTTCCCCGATTTCTTTGCGCATGTTCATAAGGCGGATAGCGGATTGTTCCAAGGCTTTATCTTCATCAGATTCTGGAACCCATTTCGGTACGTCGGTTGGTTTTCCGTTTTCATCCACAGCAACCATAATAACGATACAGTGGGTGGTGAGTCTGTTTTTCATTTGCTTTGGGTCACTGGCTTGCACGTCAATCGCGATGTGCATTGAGCTTCGTCCGGTATAAATGACTTTCGCGCTAACTTCGACTAAGTTGCCGACATGAATCGGCGCAACAAAACGAATACCACCTGCGTATGCAGTAATGCAATACTTGCCACTCCACGCTGCAGAGCAGGCGTAGGCTGCTAAGTCGATCCATTTCATTACGGCGCCGCCGTGCACTTTTCCGCCGAAATTGACGTCACTGGGTTCTGCTAAAAAGCGAAGGGTAATGTCTCTTTGACCACTGCTCATCTGTCTTTCCTTGATGGGTTATTGTTTTCCCAATTTAGCAGCAAGATGAATTTTCGGGAATAGAGAATGAAACAAAATATTAACTTTTATTCGAACGCTGAAAACAAAAAGCCACAGCGTAGTTCTGTGGCTTGGGGAACTGGGATTAATTGGCGGTGGAGGCAATCTCAGAATTGGGCAATGGCTTTCTGTGTCGTATTTTTATTTGCGACAGGATAACGCCAGAGATGACTAACAGCCCACCAATAATGTGGTAAGCGTAAATTTTCTCACCAATCAACGTTGAAGCAAGTACGACAGAAACCACGGGCATTAAGTTCATGAACATGGCACTTGAATCAGCGCCAATTGAATCGATCGCTTTCACCCACATTAACGGCGCAAAAATGGAAGCCGCAATGCCAGCATAGGCGATTAATGGTAGCGCGTCTTGGCTTGGTAACAGTTGTTCACTAGAGAGCCAAAGTGGTGTAAGCATCACAACCGAGAAGAAGCCTTGCATGTAAACCAGAGTCAAACTACTGAAAGGCATCTTCCAGCGTTTTAGCAGCACGCAATAAGCCGCGTATACCATGGCTGCAATCAGCATAAGGCTATCACCTTGGGTCATGTCTTGATGTAAAAAGTAGGTGATATCACCATGACCAAGCATAAACGCCAAGCCGCCGAGCGAAATCACACCACCGACGATACTTAACATTGATACAGACTTGCCTAACAGAGGAACACTTAAAAACACACTGATCAAAGGAACCAAAGAGGTAATCAGTGCCATGTTGGAAGCCGTTGTCGTTAAACCAGCGTAGTAGCCAAGTGATTGGTTGAGCACCATGCCAAGTAACGCAAGAAATGCCAGCTTAGTTAAGTAAGGTCGAATAATGTGTCGTTGTTTGATGATCGCAGGCAGACAAAATGGAGTTAGAAGTACCATTGCGACAAACCAACGGTAGAAACTCATCGCACTTGGTTCAATGGCGCTTGCTGCCATCTTATTCACAATTGAGTTACCACCCCAAATCATAACGGTGAAAAACGGAAGTAAATAAATCATGAGAACCCTATAGCACAATTATTGATGGCGCTAGTCTGGCAGGTCTTTATAATAAAAAGTATCTCTTAAAAGACATCGTAAGCGATAGGAAGACAATTTTGAAAAAGAGCGCCAGAAATCTTCATCCCTCATTATCAATCGACCGCGCACCATCGGATGTATTTATGAATTTTGAAGCCTTTCTCTCTAATACAGAAACGCGAATTCATAGCCATCCTTGGGGGCAAGTGCAGCTGATCAGCGGTGGGATCCTAGAGATGGATGCAGAAGATACAAGATTTCTAGCGCCTCCGCATCTTGCAATTTGGGTTCCTGCTGGAATCCGTCATACCAGTTACAACCGTAAACCTATCGAATATTGTTCTTTGAACATTGCCCCTGAATTGACGGCGCACTTTCCTACCAAAACGAGTCTGATCAAAGTGACTCCAATCGTGTCGTCCATTATTGAGGACTTTCGCCAACGAGACATTAACGTGGCGCAAAGTGATGAAGACAAGCGCTTGGTCCAGGTGTTATTGGACCAGCTCGCAAAGCAAGAAGTGGAACACCACTTTTTACCAACGACCGATAACAAGTATCTTGAACCGATCTTAAAAGCAGTAGAAGAATCGCCGACGGATGAGATCAGTTTGGCGGAGTGGGCGGAAAAAGTGCATACCACAGAACGCACGTTGGCGAGACACTGTCAGAGTGAGTTGGGCATGAGCTTTACTGAGTGGCGTTTACGTGTGCGATATTTACATTCTATGGAGTTGCTGCGTAAAGGGCAGACCGTAAAGGAAGTCGCGTTGACGTTAGGTTATAACCAAGCTAGCCCTTTTATCGCGATGTTCAAGAAATACTCCGGCATGACACCGGAGCAATATAAGAACCGCTTATTATAACTGAGCCAGAACGTAATTCAGACCACCGACCACGGCTGCAACTTGCGCATCGTTGCACTCTTCGTTGGTCACCGTTGGGCTGTCTGGGTACACTTCCGTTGTCGTGCCGTAAACGCAATTTGTTACGCCGCCACACAGACCCAGCTTCACCATTGGGTAGTTGATAACGCCAAACTGTACGACTGGTGAACCAATGATTTCGCCATTTTCATCTGCAGGTGCAATGTGAGTCACTTTCGCAACCGATTCAATCACCGCTTTTTGAAACTCGGGTTGAGGGTTTTCACTATCTCCAACTGTGTAAAAACCGTCTGGGATCATGCCCTCGATGTACTCAATGCCATCACGAGCGGCAAGCGCAGGACGGAACTCTGTTTCATCGGAGTCTGTCGTCTCGTGCAAATCAATGTGCATTAATACATCGCCTAATGTCGCAACGAGCTTCATGAGGTTGGCGGATTCTTCGGCGGGGCTATCCTTATAGAAAGAGCGGTTTGGATCTATCGCGTTTGGATTCCAGCGGTTGATCACCTCGTAACCCCAAGGGCTCACGCAAGGTGCAACGACAATATTGAAATGCTCTGCGTAGCGCTCTGCTTCTGTTTCTACAAACTTTAAAGCGCCATGCACACCGCTGGTTTCATAACCGTGTACGCCGCCTGTGACCAAAACAACAGGCTTCGTTGAATCCCAGTTGCGAGTTTTGATACAAAACAGAGGGAAACGTGCCTCGTTGTATGAGAGCGCACCGTATTGTTCAACATCAAAACGCTCGCGTAGGGCATCGATTTTACTGACGACTTCATCTTGGTAGCTACGTTTTACTTCTTGCGTTGCTAACCAAGCTTTACGTTCTTCTTCGCTCCAAGGTTGGCCAGGGGTACCGATTGGGTAAATGTATCCACTTTTCATCTATACTTTTTCTTTTGACTGCTGAAAGGTATCACAAGACTAGACCTGTCTTATCTCAACGGCAATATAAAACACCATTTGGCATAGTATTCTTTGCAAAATCATCACTTTGATGAGTGATTTATTGGTGTTACATTTTGTTACTTACTCAATTTCATATAAGAGACAAAAAATGGCTGGAGCAAGTTTACTCACACTGTTGGATGATATTGCCACGGTACTCGACGATGTCGCCTTAATGTCGAAAATGGCGGCAAAGAAAACCGCAGGTGTGTTGGGTGATGACCTAGCGTTAAACGCTCAACAAGTGTCTGGTGTTGCATCTGAGCGAGAAATTCCAGTGGTTTGGGCGGTTGCGAAAGGCTCGTTCAAAAACAAATTGATTTTAGTTCCTTCAGCATTGCTAATTAGCGCGATTATTCCATGGCTTATCATGCCACTATTGCTAATTGGCGGCTTGTTTCTCTGCTTTGAAGGGGCAGAAAAGGTGCTTGAGAAAGTGTTCCCTCACTCGCATCCGCACGAAGAAAAAGAAGAGTTAGTTAATACTGGCGAGTCGATAGAAGAGTATGAAAAACGCAAAGTTGCTGGTGCGATTCGAACGGACTTTATTCTTTCAGCGGAAATCATTGTGATTGCGTTGGGTACCGTGACTGGGGCGAGCCTTGTGACGCAAATCTTAGTGGTGAGCTTAATTGCAGTCATCATGACCATTGGTGTTTATGGCTTAGTAGCAGGCATCGTGAAATTGGATGACTTGGGCTTCTACCTTGAAATTCGCTCAAAAGGTAAGGGCTGGATGGCAAAAGTCGGCAGTGCTTTAGTTGCTTTTGCCCCAAAGCTGATGAAGTTGTTAACGATTGTGGGTACTGCCGCGATGTTTTTAGTCGGTGGGGGGATTGTAGTGCACAACGTGCCTGCCATTCATCACTTTGTAGAGCCGATTATTATGAACTTTAGTGGTCATTCGGTTGCTACAGCGATTCTGCCTATTTTGCTTAACGGTATTATCGGTTTTGTGGCGGGTTTGATTGTGGTTGCTGTGTGGACAGCTGTAGAAAAAATTCGCGGCCACTAATAATCACAGCTCAAAACAAGAAAAGAACAACAAGGGTCATGACTTCTTTTCACAGAAAGGCATGACCCTCTTTTATGGATGGAACGTCAGTAAAGTACTTACTTCACTTTCCACTCAATTTGTTCATTTGCTCGAATAGGCACAACGATATCATTGCCAAATGGCATCGTTTCCGGCACATCCCAAGCGGATTTTTCTAACGTTACCGTATCTGTGTTGCGCGCAATGCCGTAAAAATCAGGACCATTGAAGCTTGAAAACGCTTCCAAGTTTTCCAGCTTGCCTTCATTCTCGAATACTTCTGCATAAAGCTCTAGCGCTGCGTGTGCGGTGTAAGAACCAGCACAACCGCAAGCTGACTCTTTTGCCCCTTTCGCATGTGGCGCAGAGTCAGTACCTAGGAAGAACTTCTTGCTACCACTGGTTGCAGCTTCGATCAGCGCTTGCTGGTGGGTGCTGCGCTTAAGAATTGGCAAACAGTAGAAATGAGGCTTGATACCACCCACAAGCATATGGTTACGGTTGAAAAGAAGGTGGTGAGCAGTGATGGTAGCAGCTACGTTATCTGAGGCGTTATTAACGAAGTTTGCTGCGTCGGCAGTGGTGATGTGTTCTAGAACGATTTTAAGATTAGGGAAGTCATTGACGATAGGAGCGAGGACAGTATCAAGGAATTCTTTCTCTCGGTCGAAGATATCAACATCGTGATGTGTTACTTCGCCATGAACCAGAAGTAACATTCCGACTTCTTCCATCGCTTCGAGAACGTGGTAAATGTTCTTCGCATTGGTCACACCGGAATCTGAGTTTGTGGTCGCGCCAGCAGGATAAAGCTTGGCAGCAACAATGTTTCCGGTGGCTTTAGCCTTACGTATTTCATCTGGTGTGGTGTTGTCTGTGAGGTAAAGCGCCATCAAAGGTTCAAACTGTTCGCCATGTTGCTCTTTTAGAATTCGGTCACGGTAGGCTAGGGCGAGCTCAGTTGTAGTAACTGGTGGGACGGTATTTGGCATGATCAGCGCACGGCCATTGTAGCGGCTGATGTCGCGAACGGTGTCTTTAAGAACTTCCCCATCGCGTAAGTGAACGTGCCAGTCGTCAGGACGAGTGATTGTCAGTGTTGTCATTAATTGCTCCCACCATTGAAAAGTTGTCTGATTGGAGCCCAAGCGCAGTATTTGCTTTTGAGCAAACGCTTGCGCTTAGGCGACAGGATGATAGAGGAATTGCCCTCACATTTCATCCCATTTTTCACTTTTCTACAGAGTGAGAGTGTAAGTGATTACTTCATTGTTAACCAAAGCGCGTGGATCGTACCCGGCAGAAAGAAGAAACACGTCAATATTAGGTTAATCAAAAAGTCTTTATTTAGACCTTTCTCCATAAACACCGCGACAGGCGGAAGAAAGATACATAACAAAATCAGAACCAGTTTTCTTGTATCCATAATTAAGCTCCAAATCAATAAATGGGGGCAGTGATAACTCAGATGAATTATGTGTGTCGTATCACACTTTATCAAACGGTATTTGGTCAGAACGATGTTAAAAAACGCGAATGTTGAGTGTAGTAAATACTTGTCGCTCAAACCAAATTTATAAGAATAGCATTCAGAAAAAATTGAGTTGGATGAAGCGGCAATAGACTCTGCACCTTAATGTGATTTGGGTATACAATACTGCAACAAATAAAAAACACCCTGTAGGAAGAAGGCTATGTCGCAACCCATTTTGTCCCAAATTAATGTTTTTCCGGTTAAGTCAGTTGGCGGATTATCGCTGTCGTCAGTATGGGTTGAGAAGCAAGGATTGAGCTTCGATCGTCGTTTTATGATTGCGAAAGCTGATGGCGCTATGATTACCGCGAGAAAGTATCCGCAAATGGTAACCATTAAGTCCGCCTTATTATCCGATGGGGTTGTGTTTAGCAGTTTGGGGATGGAGCCGCTTAAAATCCGTTATCAAGACTTTAAAATGCAGGAAACGCCAGCAACAGTTTGGAAAGACACCTTTACTGCATATACCACCACAGATGATGCAGATGATTGGTTTAGTCGTGTATTGGGTCAACGTGTTGAGTTGTTGTTTAGTGGTGAGCAATCGAATCGTGTTCGCGAAAAGCTAGGACAAAACGTTAGCTTTGCCGATGGTTATCCGGTGTTAGTGATTAGCCAGGCTTCCCTTGATGAACTGAACCGAAGAAGCTCTGAGCAACACTCTATGGATCAGTTCCGTACTAACTTAGTGGTCTCTGATACCAAGCCGTTTGAAGAAGATTCATGGAAGCGCATACGAATCGGTGAGGTAGAGTTTGAGTCTCTCAAACCTTGCGAGCGCTGTATCCTGACTACGGTGAATACCCAAAGAGGCACATTCCGTGAGAGCAAAGAGCCGCTCAAAACCTTGCAACAGTTCCGTGCAAACGATGTCGGTGGTGTGTTCTTTGGCCAGAATCTTGTCGCGCGAAATGAAGGCATTATTCGTCAAGGCGATAAAGTTGAAGTATTGGAGTACAAAGAGCCGGAGTTTTACGCAGATAACTCGCCAGTGCGCATGACGTTAACATGTGTTGAGCGTGAAGAAATCGCCCAAGACTTCGTGACCTTATGGTTAGAACCAAACAAAGGTTCTTTACCTAATTACTTGCCAGGACAACACCTGCCAATAGAAGTGAATATTGATGGTAAGAAAGTAGGTCGACGCTATACGCTATCATCCAGTCCGTCTCGTCCGGGTCGCTATGCTATTTCTGTTAAGCGTATTGCAGGTGGAAGAGTCTCTAATTCGCTCTTAGACAATTTACAAGTCGGTGATGTTTTAGAGGCGGAACAACCTGATGGCCAGTTCCACCTAAAAACTCATGAAGCGCAGCCTCTATTGTTACTCTCTGCAGGCAGTGGAGTAACACCAATGCTATCGATGGTACGTTACTTAGCGGATCACAATCAGTTGGAGAACGTGGTTTTCTACCATCAATGTCGTACCGAAAATGATATTCCTTGTCGCTCTGAGTTGGAGCAGTTAAAGCGTAAGCACCCGGGGTTAGAAGTGAAAATCTGCTTGACGCAGCCTGCCGTTGATTGGTTTGGGTTAAAAGGGCGTTTAAGTTTGTCACACATTAAGCAAATCAAAGATATTGAACAGCGCCAAGTGTTTGTGTGTGGTCCTGATGGTTTTATGGAGAAAGCGAAAAATCTCCTACTAAGAAAAGGGCTGCCAGAAGAAAACTACCATCAAGAAGCGTTTGGCGTATCTTCAGTCACTTCAAGACCAGAGAAGAGCATAGCGATCGATTTTAATGGGACGAAAGTTGTAGGGAATAATCAGAAAACGTTGTTAGATCAGCTTGAAGACGCAGGGAAGGTTGTTAGCAATAGCTGCCGTGCTGGCTTATGCGGAGCGTGTAAGGTTCAGCTTACGTCGGGTCAAGTACATCATCCGGACGTGCCTGCGTTGACAGATGAGGAACGTGCGATGGGAACCGTATTGGCGTGTTGTGCTGTTCCAGAGACGGACGTGACGGTAACAAACTAAGCGAGAAGGCTCCCCGGTTCTCAATAAAAACGCTGCTAACTTTAGCAGCGTTTTGAGTTTAAAAGTGAACGGAAAATATCGCTTAGTCGTAAATCGTCGGGATTGGTTGACGTTTGTGCTGCGTTGCTTTGTAAATCGCTACCAGACGATCACTCACTTGCTGCGGAACGGGTTTGCCTTCTAAGAAGTCATCGATCTGTTCATAAGTTAAGTTCAGAGCATCTTCATCTGCTTTTTGCGGCTCTAGTTCTTCTAGATCTGCTGTTGGTACTTTCTTAACAAGTAGTTCTGGTGCGCCTAATGTTGCAGCCAACTCGCGGACTTGACGTTTGCTTAAACCAAATAGAGGGGCAAGGTCGCACGCGCCGTCACCAAACTTAGTGTAAAAACCGGTGATGTTCTCTGCTGAGTGGTCTGTTCCCAATACTAAGCCGCCAACGTAACCAGCGATTTCATATTGTGCAATCATACGAGCTCGCGCTTTTACGTTACCTTTTACGAAATCAATTTTGTCGGCTTCAGTCGGAAGCAGGCCCGTCCCTTGCAATGCGGTATCAGTCGCCGCATGCAAACCGTCAACACCATCTTTAATGTTCACAGACACAGAGTGTGTTGGCTTGATGAAAGAGAGTGCCAGTTGCGCTTCATCTTCATCTTTTTGCTCACCGTAAGGCAGACGTACTGCGATAAACTGATATTTGTCAGTACCAGATTCCGCATTCAATTGTTCTACTGCAAGCTGGGCAAGGCGACCTAACGTGGTTGAGTCAACACCGCCACTAATGCCAAGCACCAGTGACTTACAACCTGCTTCTTGTAGCTTACGCTTAATAAAAGCAATACGGCGTTCAATTTCAAAATGCGGATCAATTGAAGGGAGTACACGCATTTCATCACGGATGGATTGTTCCATTTAGGGTTCCTTTTCCTGCAAATATTTCAGACACCAAAGCCCGCTTGCTCAAATGGTGATAAACCATGCAATTGAGACCGATAAACACGACTTTAGGGTCAAAAGCTGTAAAGATTAGTAGTATCATACCGAAATCATCAGATTAGAAAACTCTCTTCAACCAGGTAATCGCCGGATATGAAAAAAATCGCCATTTTTGGTAGTGCATTTAACCCACCTAGTTTAGGGCACAAAAGTGTTATTGAGTCATTGAGCCACTTTGACCTTGTGCTACTTGAACCTAGCATTGCACACGCTTGGGGCAAGAATATGCTCGATTACCCAACTCGGTGCAAAATGGTTGATGCATTCATCAAAGATATGGGGCTTTCTAATGTTCGGCGTTCTGATGCAGAGCAAGCTTTGTACCAACCCGGACAAAGTGTGACAACCTATGCGTTGTTAGAAAAAATTCAAGAAATCTACCCAACAGCCGATATAACTTTTGTCATAGGTCCTGATAATTTCTTCAAATTTGCTAAATTTAGTAGAGCAGAAGAGATTATGGAACGTTGGACTGTTATGGCGTGCCCTGAAAAAGTAAAAGTCAGAAGCACGGATATACGTAACGCATTGGTTACGGGTGAAGACATAAACGCCTACACAACCCCGTCCGTCTGTGAATTGTTGCTTAACGAAGGGTTATACAAAGAAACATTATCTGGGAACTGAGAGGTCAGATTTTCATGGTCAGATTAGCCGTATTTAGTGCATGTGCGCTGCTTGTGGTCACACAAGCTCATTCTGCGTGTAACTATTTTTCTGATCGTTCTGTTGTGTTTGAAGATAACACCCTTCCTATCTGTGAAGAAATTTTAGATTCCATTGGCGTATTAAGTACGGATGCGTTGATTTGGTATGCTGCGGAAGCGAAATTCGAAGGGCCAACAGAAAACTATTGGGAAGAGTGGGCGATTAAGCCGGAAGACACACCACTCCTAACCCAAAATCTAGAAAAGAATTATTTTGGGCTTGGTTTTTGGATGCCGGAAGAGCTCCGAGACGAAGAGAGCAAAATGGACACAGAAGAGTGGCTCCGTAGTCATGGCCTGATGTTTAGCGTGGGTTTTGGTGATAAATCCGACGGACAGCCAAGAATGCGATTTGATTATCGTTGGCACGAATATTACGACGCTGACTGGATGATGCAGATTGAAGTTCCCTTCTAGTCACCTTGAGCGAACATAAAAAGGGCGTACATCATCCATGTACGCCCTTTTTATTTTTATCTGAGTCTCTATTTTCTGCGCGCGTTACTCTGCGTAATACTGAAAAGATGGCTCGTTAGAGTGCGACTTATAGCGCTTCTCCAAAGACCAAAAAGCAAAGTTGCTCATATTCTTCTGTGTTACCCGCAAAAAGCGTATCGACAATCTGCTCTTCTTTCTTTCCCGACAGCTTCATTTTTCTTGCTTCACGGAGTGTGAGTACCAAGCACAGCTCTTTAGAAATGTCCATGTCACAGCCAGGGGTCCACTGATTGATGGTTTTTGTCAACGTTGAGTGCGCTAGTTTAGGAGAGAGAGTCAATACTTCATGTCTTACTACCGTCAGTAGATCGGTTTGCAGATCTGAGCGCTCGGCTGTTGTTGCTAGTTTCTCGACGAGGGCTTTTAGCAGCGGTGAAGGTTTCACAAACCCTGCTTGTTGTGAGAAGTCATCATTTAAACGCACAGAAAAATCACAACGATATACACGAGAATTAGGTAAAAAGGTGAGGGAGCTCAAACATCCTTGAGGAATCCAAAAATATTGGCCTGGTTCAATGGCATACTCCTGCTTACCCAATTTAATGACGGCTAACCCTTCGACGACAGACAGCAGACTGTGCTTCAGTGCTTTTTTGCGCGCAGCTACTTCAAGAAAGGGGTATTTAGCGTCGTGAAATTCAATTGCGTAGTTCATTATGAGTACCAGTGTTTTTTGGCGCTAAGGGTAACGTTAAACCTATACGATTCCAACCAGCTGAGAGAATTTTTTAGCATGAGAAATTGTAGCTTAACTGGTATGACCATGTTAAAAGTATGGGTTGAAATGCTGCTTGTCAGCAAAACTATGCGTAAAATGTGCCAGCTTTTTTTGATATGTAATGAACAATGACTGCCAATACCGATCCTTATATTGAAATTCGTCCTTACAATGACGAAGAAATTCCAGCAGCGCTGGATCGTCTAATCCAAGATGATGAATTTATCACTGCTATTCTCGATCATCGCTTTGCTAATAAAGCAGCGTGGTTTAAAACGCTAATGAGCCCGATCCTGCGCATCTACCTGAAAGCTAAATGGAGCAAGCTTGATTCTGTAGAAGCGATTCAGATTGAAGTGAAGAAGTATCTGAAAGATACATTGAATAAGACAACGGATGGCGTCACTTTTTCTGGTTTGGATAAGCTGGATAAAAACACGTCGTACTTATTCGTTTCTAACCACCGTGATATTGCGATGGACCCTGCGCTAGTAAACTATGGCTTGTACCAAAGTGGGCACCGTACAGTTCGTATTGCGATTGGTGACAACCTGCTGAAGAAGCCATGTGCGACAGAATTGATGCGACTCAATAAAAGCTTCATCGTTAAGCGCTCTGCTAAGGCGCCTAGAGAAATGATGAAAGCATTAGGACAACTGTCGAGCTACATTAAACACTCGCTTGATACCGGTAATTCAATTTGGATTGCCCAAAAGGAAGGTCGAGCTAAAGATGGAAACGACTTTACTGATCCTGCGATTTTAAAAATGTTCCATGTTGAAGGCCGCAAGCAGAAGATCAGCTTTGGTGAATACACGCGTTCTTTGAAAATCGTTCCTGTCTCGATTGCCTATGAAAATGATCCATGTGACATTGCCAAAGCAAAAGAGCTGTACGAAAAAGCAGAAAATGGCCGTTATGAAAAAGGTGAATTTGAAGATATCGAAAGCATCATTCAGGGCATCATTGGTTATAAAGGCCGTGTGCATGTCGCGTTTGGTGATGTGATTGATCAAGAGTTTGAAACGCCAGAATCTCTTGCCGGTGAAATCGATCGCCAAATTCACAATAACTACAAGTTGTACCCAATCAACTTGTTAGCTGCTGGACGTGAAGATTCGAGCATCATCACAGAGGCGGTGAAACGTCATCTTGCGGATAAATTGGAGCAGTTACCTGAAGGGGCAAGACCTTATTTGGTGGCGAGCTATGCCAACCCAGTGAACAATCAAGAGTAGTATTCATCGCTGAACTTGATGGATTATGAACGCCTTAAAGCCTCGGTTTTCCGGGGTTTTTTCTTGTTTGCTTTTTAAGGAGCAACGGCCCCGCCAAGGGTTAAATTGCTAGGCCACTTGGTGATCTTGTTACCACCTAAAAAGATATTCCCTTTCACCGTCATCGTGTCTGGAAATACTTGTAGCGCTGATCCTCCTATATAAAGGTTACCATCAACCACCAATCCTTCAGGAAGAGCAGAGATAGGAGTGCGAATAACACTTAAATCGCCTTTGACTCGAAGTTTAGCTGGGAGCGTTTTTAATGGTGTATCCGTCAAGTTCAGATAACCGCCGAGTTTGATGCCCCTAGGCCAGCTTTCGATCTTACTACCCAGTAGATTCGCATAACCTTTTATCTTTGTACCTGAGCGAATGGTTTTGAGTGCGCTGTTGGTTGCTTCCAAACTGCCTCCAACATCAAGCCCCTTAGGCAGCTTTTTGATCGGGGTTTGCGAGATATTTAAGTTGCCTTTGACCACTAACCCAGAAGGTAATTGGGTGTATGGTTTGTTTCGTAGATCAAGATTACCGTAATTATCGGTGTGACCAAACTTAGAGTAGTAATCTAGCTCATATGCGAAAGATGGGAAGCAGAGCAGCATCAAGGTAAGGAAAAGGGAAACAAAACGCATAGCCAGAGACTTAGTTAAACATAAAGATCTTAAGTGCTCATCTTATACTTAAATAGACTCATTATGCATACTTTGTTAACAGTTTTTGATTTTTAGCCCAAGAACTTCAAATTAGGGCTTTATCTGAAAGCATACACGCGCTCACGATGCCGAGTTGCTTCAGTGTGCAAGTTAGGGAATGATTAAGTGATTGATTATATAGTTTATTTAAAAGTAAATGTGAGAAAAATATCAGTAGAGATATGAAGAATATGAGGTTCTGCCAAGAACTGAACAAGCGTCCTTGTTAGTATCATGAGCGTCTGAGGGAGATTTTCATGAAGTTAAAAAGAGTGTCTATTTTTGCCGCTGGTGTTGTAGCAGTACTACTATCTGGGGCCGCTTTTGCTAAATCATACAGTACGCCAGAAAGCAAAGCGCTGGTGGTCGCTGACGGCAAGGTAGGTCAGCGTATCTGTTACTACGATGATAAAGCCTACACCACCGGAGCCGTGATTAATGTTGAGGGTGTATTACTGATGTGTACAGCTGAGAACGATTTTGAAACGAATGGTTCGTTAAAGTGGGTGGTATTCAAAAAAGATAAATAAACGCCAAAAAAACGGTCTGTTTAATATTAGGATAACGGAAAAATAAAAAAGCGAGCACAGAGCTCGCTTTTTCCATTAACGCGCGAGTGAGCGAGTTTTTAATTCAAAGATAAGTTTTTCAGCACTTACTTCAAATTTGAATCGAGCCGTCGCTTGATTTGACTCTTCTGTTATTTCAGAAACATTGTATTCAACATCAGCACATACTGATTTAGCGAGCTCAATGTATTTTTGTAGTTCAGACTCTAGCTCTGTTTTTGTCTGTGCGAAAACCGTTACGTCGGCAACTTCGTCACCTTCTTTGATGATGAAGCCAATCTCGCCTGCGCAGCCGCAAGCTTCACATACTTGGTTTTTTTCTAATTCGACACTCATAACGAATCCTCTTGTAAATACTAAGGGTATTCTATCAGGTATTTGATCTGTATCTACAAAAATGACGAGTTTTGAATAAAAAAAGAACAGAATAGGCGCTTGTTAAGTAAGGGTTAAAGATTGGATTACTAAATCATCAAGAACGTTAATGTGATATATATCAACATTTAAAATCAATTAACGAACATAGTGACGAGATTTCGCTCAGCCCAGTTGAACTAATGGACAATTTATAAGACTATTTCTTGATTGATTATTTTTAATAATTATCATTCTTGGTCTTTGAATAGTTTCGATGAATAATTGGCGCAAGGTTTTGATGAGACTAACTTTTCGCCTTATTTTGAGTAGCATGTATTGACAAAAACATAACTGCAAATTGCACATTACGCAGTGTAAAGACGTTATGATTTGGAACTTAACTTTATATTAAGTAGTCGCAGTACATATATCCAAATGGCCTTAATGCGCAGGTGTTAGCGGTTCAATTTTTAGGTTTCGCTTAACGAAGTGCCTTGGGCTACTTGGGTATAATGCTAAGAATGATTTCATTCTGGCCTCATTTAATAGTGAGTTAGATGGATTTACAAAGAGAAGAGCTTAAAATATGCCAAAGCGTAGTAAAGAAGATACCGAAATCACTATCCAAAAGATCATGGATGCCGTTGTTGATCAGCTACTAAGACTAGGTTACGACAAAATGTCGTACACGACTCTAAGTCAGCAGACAGGTATATCTCGTACCGGTATTAGCCATCACTTCCCTAAGAAAACGGACTTCACCGCCGCACTGGATGGCCGTATCTTTAAAATGTTTATTGAACACCTAGAGTTTGATAAAGGGCTAAGTGCATTTTCACAAAGTTGGATTAAAGCACTGGAAGATGCTGAGTTCCTCGCGATTTTACGACTGCTATTCCATCACATTGTCACGGCCGAAAATGCGCAAGAATTTGCTGCTAACGGAATTGACCGTTTATACAAAATGGTTGAAAGCCAGTTTGGCGCAGGTGGTGACAAAGAGCTCGAGTGGTTGATTGGTCGTTCATTGATCCAAATGAGTAAGTAATCGCAATTGAGAGCGATAGATGAACACTTGTTTGCTGCTTTGGTTGTAAAGCCAAGGCAGAACACAGTAATTTTCTCGCCGCTCTTTTGAGCCCAAGCTTCGATTAAATATCAAAGCAAAGGCCCGCAATATGATTATTGCGGGCCTTTGTCGTTTGGAAAGCAGAAGAGACGGCTCAGAAGAGATACACGCTAAGCGGCGGCGTGAACTTGAGGAAAGTCTAAAGTTGGATGTTTTGTCACGATGGAGCGGTAGCCATAAACGTGCTCAATGCGCTCTGGCGTCAGTGCATTCCATGGTGTGTCATCACAAACCAGTTTTCCCTTATGCAAAAGTACAAGTCGGTCTGCGTACTGGGAGGCTAAATTCAAGTCATGCAACACGACAACGACTGCGGCGTTCTGTATTTTCGCGGCCTCACGAGCAATCTTTAACGTGTTGTGTTGGTGGGCGAGATCTAACGCAGAGGTTGGCTCATCAAGCATCAAGATTCGTTCCTCGCCAGATTGGTGTAGCTGTGTCATCACGCGTGCTAGATGTAATCGTTGCTTTTCGCCACCAGATAAAGATGGATAGAGGCTTTCTGCCAAATGCAGTACATCGGTTTGTTTCATGTAATGTAAAGCTAACTTAGTGGTTTCTTTGTTGGACAGCGATAGCGGAATCGCGCCTAATTCGACCACTTCTCTGGCTAAAAATGGGAAGGTCAACGTACTGTGCTGAGGGAGCATCGCAATGTGTTTTGCGCTTTTTTCTGGCTCCCAATCATGCTTTTGTTTACCGAAGTAGGCGATGTCATGATTTGAAGAGATTTCACCACACAGAAGCTTGAGCAAAGTACTTTTGCCCGCACCGTTGGGGCCGAGTAGGGCGGTCACTTCACCAGCTCGGATATCAATATTGATGTCATCGAGAACAACGCGCTTGCCAAATTTCATCGAAATGTTTTTACCCGATAAAACGATCTGGTTCATTACAAAATCTTCCCTTTCTGCTGGAACAATAAGTAGATGAAGAAGGGCGCACCGATCAAGGCGGTCACGATACCGACGGGTAATTCTGCTGGTGCCACGGCAATACGAGCAAACATATCAGCAGCGGTAAGAAGCAGCGCTCCCATGAGTGCAGAGATTGGCAGTAGCGTTCGATGGTCGGGGCCTGCTAGCATGCGTCCTAAGTGAGGAATAACGAGCCCGATAAAACCAATTGCGCCACTAATACTCACCGTAATACCAACCCCCAATGCAGAGAGCAAAATAAGCTGTCTTTTGAGTTTTTGGACCGGAACTCCCAAGTGTCTTGCTTCGGACTCACCTAGCAGCAGAGCATTCAGCGCCATCGATTTTTTCTGGAACCAGAATAACAGGATGACCAGCATAACAGCGGATAGGCCTATCCCCGACCAATTTGCGCCAGCTAATGAGCCCATCGACCAAAGTGTCAGATCTCGTAGCATCTGATCATCAGCAATAAAGTTCATATAGCCGATCGCCGCTCCTGAAAGCGCGCTAATGGCGACACCAGCTAACAACATAATCGTAACTGAGGTACCAAACTTACTTGTGCCGAGTTTATAAACGAGAATGGTCGTCAACGCACCACCTAGGAAAGCAAAAAGAGGCAGCGCAGCTAAGTTCATTAGTTGCGGATAGTTTTGGCTAAACTCTGCAAATACAACAATAGCGAACGCACCGCCAAGTGCAGCACCAGCAGACACACCAATGATGCCGGGCTCGGCCAGCGGGTTACGGAATAGGCCCTGCATAACCACGCCACAAATCGCCAAAATAGCCCCGATGAACATACATAAAATGGTTCGAGGTAATCGGATCTCATTAATCACCAACTGAATGTGAGGAGCGAGATCAGAACTGCTTCCTGTTAGGCTACGCAAACTGTCAGTGAAACTAATGCTCATTGGACCTACTGTAATAGAGGCGATAGCAACAAATGCTAAAAAGCCACTAAGTACGGATAACGTCGTTGAAAGGGAGATACGTCTTAACAACATGTCATGTCTCTATGGGTAAAGCAGCGCATTCAAACGCTCGGCTTCTGCAAGGCTTTTAAGACCCAAACCACCAACAAGGGCGTGACCCTCAATCGTGATGATATTTTTATTCATTCCCGCAGGTGTTGCGGCGAGAAGTGGCATTGCTTTTAAAATCGCATCGGCACCGCCCAGCGTTTCATAGCTGCGACCGCTAACGAGAATAACGTCAGGCTGCATCTCTACCATGGCTTCTGTGGATAAAGGCTTGTAAGAAGACAGCTGGTCAGCAGCTGGGTTTAGTCCGCCTGCTAGCTGAATAATTGCATCGGGTGTGGTTTCTGATCCTGCAACGTTCGCAGGTCGACCTTCATGGATGAGTAGAAACAGTACTTTCTTTTTCTGAGCTTGAGCAGGTTGATTTGCATTGAGTGCTTGAACTTGCGCTTTCACATCTTGCTTTAAATCTTCCGCTTTAGCCTGGCGATTCATAAGGTTCGCAATTTGATCGATACGTTGGTAAAGGCCCTCAACGTTGGCATCGGTATTGACGATTTCTACATCTACCCCCGCCGCTTTTAATTGGTTCAATGCCGTTTTCGGTCCCATCTCATCAGAGCCAATGACTTTTGTCGGACGTAAAGCGAGCAACCCTTCTGCTGAAAGGCGGCGATGGTAGCCTACTTTAGGCAGCTCCATGCCTTTTGGTAACTGACTGGTTACGTCGATAGCAACCAAGCTATCTTTGGCGTCGAGTTCAAGCAACAGTTCAGTGACGGCACTGCCTGCACTAACAACACGCTCTGATGATGGTGTTTCATTGGCAAAAAGTTGGCTACTCGCAAGTAGGGAAATGGCAGCCGTAACAACAGCATGAATGGTGGCACGTGTGTTCTTCATTTTGAAAGGATCTCTATCTTACTTATTTTTATGATGGCTCTTCAGTGAGTAACTGAGTTGCCTGAATTCCGTTTTCTTGTAAAAAGCCGAGAAGTTGAACTAGCGACTGAATGTTCGCGGTTTTTTCTGCTCCAATCACAATCGGTTTATCGCTTGATTTACTCTCTTCTAGTAGCGCGAGGGTAAAGTTGTCCCAATCGATGTATGTCTTGCCGTTAATGGCCCAGTAAGGCTCGTCTTTAAGAATGTTTACCGTGATGGATTGCTTATCGACATCTGCAACGGCCTGAGATTCTGTACTCGGTAAATTGACATCTAATGAATCGAGCTTGACCGCTGCAGTTAACATCAGGAAAACCATTACGATAAAAATAATGTCCAACAGCGGTGTTAAATCAGGAGTTAAGTCGTTACGAGTGTTGTCTTTTGGCGTTTTAATCATTGTGCTTCTGCCTCGACCTTTGCAGAAGAGCGCTCTGCTAATGTTGAATTGTCTGGCGACACGTGTTGCAGAGAGATACCTTCAAGCCATAAGTTGACATAGTTTAATGTGTGTTCGAGTTTGGCGATCACACGATCCGCCCACAAACCAATGATTTGTGCTCCTGAAATCGCAGGAAGGGCGATAATAAGACCTGCTGCAGTAGTGCGCATGGCCAAACCTAGACCGTCTGCCAAATCATTCGGGGTGATATTCCCCGTTGAGACAGCGATGCCTTTGAACATCTCAATTAAGCCAAGTACCGTACCAAGCAAACCAATCAAAGGGCTAATGACGCCAATCAACGTCAGTAAGCGCAGGCCAGAATGCAGCTGATGACGTTTTTCTTGCAGCCAAATGCCTGCGGCATCTTCTCTTAGAGACTTTGAGAAAGAGTGATGGGCAAGCAACATGGCAACGCCACGATAAAGGAGCGGTCGCTTATGCGACAATTCTTCTGCAAGCGTCTCAAGATCGTTTCCATTCGTTGGGTCTAACCCAATGAGTTTTTGGCGAATGGCTCGTTTCCCGACGCCAAGGCTAATCAATACGTGGAATAACCTCTCGGTAATGATCATGACGGTGAGGGCTGAGCAAATGATCAAAGGCCATGTCATTAGGCCAAGTTGAGTTTGTAATTCTTGTAGTTGTTCCATTATCCATCCAACTTAAAACGAACAGGTACTTGTACTCGGTGAGCTACTTTTAGCCCGCCCGAAATATGTGGTGTAAATTGCCACTGTTTGATGGCACGAAGCGCTGAGGCGTCCAGCGATTCTGTGCCGGAAGACTCAATCAAAACCTGTTTAATTTGATTGCCATTTTCATCGAGCCATATTTCATATAAGGCTACGCCTTCGATACCGCGTCTTTGTGCAGATCTTGGGTAGCGAGGCTGAGTTGGTTGATTCACAAACGTTGGTTTGTCGACCAAAATAGGTTGAGACGTTGCCCCTTTGGATTGGCTCGCTGGCGCGGTTTGCTGAGCGACCATCTCTTTCTTCGCCGGTTCCGTTTTTTTCTTCGGTTTGGCTTCGGGCTGATTCTCTTGTTTTGTTACGGCTTTGGTTGGTTCCACCGTCTTAGGCTTGGATTGTTTAATCGGCTCTGTTTTTTTCTTCACTACCTTTTTCTTAACAGCGTCTTTCTTAACGACCTGTTTCTTTACGATCTTCTTTTCTGGCTCAGGCTGCTCCTGAGGCTGCGGCTCTTTTGGTGGCGCCACATTTTCTGGCGTGGATTTTTCGACGGTAGGTGGTGGTGCCGATACAAGGTTTAAACTTACCGAACTTGCTGGATTTCCAGCAGGCATCGCGAACACTTTCGTTTCTTGAGAAACAAAAAGAAGTGCGGCATGGATGGCAAGGGAAGCACCTCCTGCAATGACATATCTTTGTACGTTCACGGAATATCTCGGGAAACTATGAAAACTTGAGCAGATTATTACTCACAACCGAAATAAGATCAATTATCAATTGCATTATCATTACGCTCAAATTATGATTCTTGCAGATTTTTAAAGACCAGCCTCTACCCCTTATATGGTGGGAGCTAAGCGAGTATATATGAGCGTCGATATCGATAAATTTGACGAATCAGTGTTGGGAAGCGATAGCCCTGACCCATTGCGATTTGCCTTTGTTAAGAAACATTCGGCACACGCTGGCGGAGCGAGCGTGCCTGTACCTCCACCTCAGCAACAGGCAATTTTTTCAAGCGTTACCGCTAACTCGGTTAAAGCGACCAATAAACGTTGTCTTTATATTCACGTTCCATTTTGTCGCGTACGTTGCACCTTTTGTAACTTCTTTCAAAATGCTGCGAGCCGCGCACTGGTTGATGAGTACTTTGACGCACTGATGCAGGAGCTCAAGGAGAAAGCTGCATTGCCTTGGACACAAAACGGTACTTTCCATGCTGTGTATATTGGTGGTGGAACGCCAACGGATCTGTCTCCAGCACAGGTTCGCGTGTTAGGTCAGGCGATTCATGATCACTTTCCTTTGGCTGCGGATTGTGAAATCACCTTAGAAGGTCGCATCAACCGTTTTTCTGATGAGCTATACCAAGGCGCTCGAGACGGTGGATTTAATCGTTTCTCTTTTGGTGTACAAAGTTTTAATACACAAGTGCGTCGCAGCGCGAAACGATTAGATGATAGAGAAGATGTGCTAAAGCGAGTTAGCGAGATTGCCAACGAAGACAAAATTCCTGTCATTATCGATTTACTATACGGCTTGCCTTATCAAACCAAAGAAGTGTTAGAGCAAGATTTAAATGATTTTCTCTCGACTGGCGCACACGGGTTGGACTTATATCAGTTGGTAGTCGGTGGTTCAGCACCCATGCTTAACCTTGTAGAAAAAGGAAAAATCCCCCCACCAGCTACCACGCCAGAAAAAGCAGGCATGTATGAGCTCGGTGTGAACTTTATGGCCAAACACCATATGAAGCAACTGAGTGTGAACCATTGGGCAATCGATAACCGTGAACGTAGTTTATACAACAGTTTAGCCAAGACATATGCAGAGGTACTGCCAATTGGCTGTGGCGCTGGAGGTAATATCGGTGGTTACGGGATGATGCAACATCGCACATTGGCGACCTATATTAAAGCCATCAAAGAAGGGCAAAGCACCATCGCTATGATGATGAAGCAAAGCCCTCTAGAGCCACTATTTGCTGCACTCAAATCCGGGTTTGATCGCGGTATCGTTCAGGCAAACCAACTGCCATCGTTTATGGGGGAGGACACGTTCGGATTTTTAATGCCCCTATTTAAAGTGTGGCAGCAAAAAGGTTTAGTGGAACTGAATGAACGCAGCCTACTTCTTACTCTTGCTGGTAGTTTCTGGGCTGTTTCATTGGCTCAAGGTTGTATTCAGGTACTTACGTCAGAGATGAACGAAACCGTACCGAAAGTATCCAATAATTAATGAAAAAATTGAAAAAAGACGGAAAACATATGGAATCAATCAAACAACAAGTTGAAGCATTACTAGAGCAAGAACCGCAATTATTGCCAGCAGCAATGGCAGAACGTCTCGGTATTTCTGAATTTGAGGTTGTTGCGGCTTTGCCGCAGGAAATGGTGGCCATCGCTCCAGGAGCGCAAGCACAAAGCATTCTAGAAGGTTTGGTTGGTTTCGGCCCGGTGACGACTATTGTTCACTCTTTTGGCTCTATTTTTGAAGTCAAAGCGCCATTCCCAAAAGGAAAAGTGGCGCGTGGCTATTACAATTTAATGGGCAGAGAAGGTGAGCTACACGGTCACTTGAAGCTAGATAATGTTAAAAATGTAGCGTTGGTCAGCAAACCGTTTATGGGTAGAGAGAGTCACTATTTTGGCTTTTTCTCTGAGTGCGGAAGCAATATTTTCAAAGTTTATTTAGGCCGTAACGAAAAGCGCGAGCTACTTGAAGATCAAGTCACCGCATTCCGCGCCCTACAAGCCGAATTGAAAAAGTAATCACAAACATAATCGAGGCTCAACTCGAATACTAATTAGTAAAGTCAGGTATCAATATGGATCAACAAGTTAAACAAGAGCGTTTGCAAGGTCGTTTAGGGCCAGAGATCAAAGAGTTTCGTCAGGAGCGTCGTACGCTTCAGCTTGCAACTGTCGATGCAGAAGGTCGCCCTAATGTAAGTTACGCGCCTTATGTCCAAAATCAGGAAGGCTACTTCGTACTCATTTCTAAAATCGCTCGTCATGCTCGTAACCTTCTAGAAAATCCTAACGTTTCTTTGATGATGATCGAAGATGAAGAATCTTCAAAGCAGTTGTTTGCTCGTAAGCGCTTAACTTTTGATGCGGTGGCAAATGTGGTTGAGCGAGACACGGAGATGTGGCACCAAGTTGTTGGACAAATGAAAGAACGTTTTGGTGAGATAATTGATGGTCTCAGCCAACTAGAGGATTTCGTGTTGTTTAACTTAAAGCCAGAATCGGGACTGTTTGTTAAAGGCTTTGGTCAAGCGTATCAAGTCTCTGGCGACGATTTAGTGGACTTTGTTCACCTTCAAGAAGGTCACAAGAAAATCGAAAATGCTTGATTGTAAACCGGTCATGTAAATATCGAATATTCGGAATAATGAACGCATAAGGGGAGTTAGGTTATACTGGCTCCCTTTTTTATATTGGAACAAAAGCATGAAGCCTGTGAGCAAGGAATTGAGCGAGATTTGCTATCCCTTTATTTACGAGGACAGTCCAGTTTGTGACTTTGAAATCACGGCAGATGAACTTTGTAGTCGTATTGGTTTAGTTCTCGCGATGGATCTGGACGAGTTTAGCCGCGATATACTGACAAGAATGCAGCCTAATGTTTATCACCTAAATGGTTCGGTTCGCGGAAAGCTGGCGATTACAGAAGCGGAAGTTGAGGAGCTAAAGGCAGATTATGATTCGCTTAAGCAACGCATTGATGGTGGATTCAAAGGTTTCGTTCTACCCGGAGGGTACCCTGCATCCAGTCAATTGCATTTGTGCCGCTGCCAAGCTAAAAAACGGTACGAGCATTAGTTGCGATCGAACATGCAGGTAAGAAGCAACCTGCCCCCATTCTATTTCGTTACGCGAACTTATTAGCGAATGTACTTTATAGCTTGGCTTCTTATATTAATCACATCAATCAAGTCGAAGAGACAGAGTTTGTATCTCGTAGTTACTCGATGCCAAAGAAGTGACCTGAGAAACTAGCAGCTGCGAGCATCAAAGCTTCTGCGCGAAAAAATGGCCGCAAAACACCATATTCGACAATTTGCTTCTTGGCTGTTTAGTTTAGAGTTAAGAAGCCATAGCTTTGGCTTCTAGTTCTTTTGCTCCGCGCAGCATGGCTTCAATCAGCTCTCCAGCATTGAACTTCTCAAGCGCCTCGTGTGCGCCAACTTGGTGAGCTCTGTCTACACAGATTTCGCTCGATAACGACGTATGCAAAATGCGGTATGAGTGATTAAGAGCGGAGTCATTTTGTACTTCGAATGCTAGCTCGTAGCCGTCAAGCCCTGGCATCTCAATATCACTGACCAAAATATCGATTGGTCGATGAGCCTCAGCCTCGCTTTTCATCAGCTCTAATGCGTCTAAACCATTTTTACAAATTTGGTATCCGATATTGATACTATCAAGAGCATCACACAGCTGTTTACGAGCGATGGAAGAGTCATCCACCAAAAGAATGCTTAATGCTTTTAGGCGCTCACGTTCAACATCTGTCAGCATCGGGATCTTTGAGTTTTCGTATTGCGGATAAATTTTGGAAAGTAGCAGTTCTACATCCAGCATCTGAACCGTTTTGTCTTCGTAGCGAGTAATACCTGTTACGAAAATATTTTTCCCAGCGCTCGCTGGTGGGGTTTCAATGGCTTTCCAATCGCATTCAATGATCTTCTCAATACTACGAACCATAAAGGCGACCACGGTTCGCAAACAGTCTGTCACGATCAAGTAGCAATTCTTGTATTCTTCTTCACTGATAGGACGAAAGCCGACAGCCGCTGACATGTCGATCACAGGCACTGTTAAGTTACGTATTGTAACGGTGCCAATGACGTGATGATGCGAGTAAGGGATCTTCGTGGTTGGCATATACGGAACGATTTCACGGACTTTTAGCGTGCCTATCGCGAAACTCTGTTGCAGGGTGAGTTTGAACATCAACATGCCCTGAGATTGATTCGCTTTACTAACGACTTTTGCCATGAAATAACCTTATAAATACCACCGAATTGTGTCTAATCTAATCTTATCAGACGAAGGCTTCAACCATCGGAGAGACAAATGTGAGCTTTTTAGACAATCTCTTAAAGAATAGTGATTAACTGAGCAAAACTTGGTTGTATTTTAATCTTGTTATGCCGAAAGTTTTATAGTCCCATGTATTTGAACCTTGAAGCCGCCTAGGTATAAACAAGAAATGTTTGGCGTGTTAAAAGGGATTGGGTACACTTGCGCGACCAGAATAGTGAGAGATAGATCAATGGCAAATACAGCAGCCGCATTACATATTCTTGTGAAGCACAAAGAGCAAGCAGAAGACATTATCAAGCAACTGAAAAAAGGCGCAAAGTTTCAGACACTAGCGAAGAAGTATTCCACTTGCCCGTCAGGTAAGCGCGGTGGTGATCTTGGTGAGTTCCGCCGTGGTCAAATGGTACCCCAGTTCGACAAAGTGTGCTTTTCTGGCGAGGTTCTGACGCCACATCTAGTCAAAACCAAGTTCGGCTGGCATGTTGTAAAGGTGCTTTACAGAACATAAGGCTTGGTATCTACCTAAACATTGTCAGATGAAACCCACAAGCCTTAAATATCATCTGTACGGCCTCTTTTCGCCAATCACTACCGTTATGACATGGCAGATACATTCTGATCTGCCATGCTCAACCAAACGCTAATCTTTCCAAACTAGAAACTCATTTATATGTAGTTAACTTGGCTTTTCTCATAAGTCGTTATCCTATTTGAAGCTTTGCATGAGAATACGTTTGCTGGTTGTATCAGTTATCCATGCTATTCCTTGCTGGAGAACTCTGGTTCATGTTCGGGCGCTTGCTCAATGACAGCCTTAGCGTGTATTAGATGAGCCTTGGGTGATCACTTGGCTATCGGCGAACATCAGTAAGTTTCAAGTCTTACGCTTTGCCTTGCTGATTGGTTGTGCGGGGTGGGCGTTAATGCGCGATCCTTACACCATCCACTTTACTCGCCTTGAATTGCGTTTGGTGCCGACGCCGTTGGTCGAGATCTGCTTGCTCGTGTAGGCGGCGGTATGATGTCGACGATCAAAATGGGCATCATCGCAACGTTCCTAAGTTTGGTGATTAGTTTGCTGCTCGGCTTCGTGACTCGTTATAGCCGAGGCTTAATTGAGATCACCAAAGGTGTGCCATACATTGTGGCGGGTCTGCTGACCGCTGGTCTAACGGGGATGAACCCAAACAGTGCCTTGATTGCGATTGTTATGGTGTCGTGGGCACCATTAGCGGCGCCCTGCGCGAGCTTGTTGATGGAAGCCAAAGCGCAGCCTTATACGCATCTTGCGCCCAGTTGGGGAACCAGTCAGTGGCGAGTACTCCGTTACTACTTGTTGCCTTATGTGCTGCCGCCATTGATTCGTCACGCGTTTCTGCGTTTGCCGTACATTACGATCAGCCTGAATTCTCTGAGTTTTATCGGACTAGGCGTTAAGCCGCCAGAACCCGAGTGGGGTTTATTGATTGCAGAGAATCTGCCTTACATAGAGCGCTCGCCATTAGGTGTCTTGCTGCCAATCTCAGGCTTAGTTTTGATGGCAATTGCGGTGAATTTGATTTTTGATGACAAGTGACGAGCAGCGATAAAGCGAAGTGAGCGTCCATATCCAGATGTAATCAGTAATTTGGTAATTTAGAAAACAAAAGGATGTGTTTTCTGCCAGAAAGTACACAGTAAGGTCTATGTATATTGGAAGCACCTATAGATTAACGAGTATAAAAGTGACGCGAACTCAGGTGTTTAGGTAGTGTTACTCTTTATAAACACGTAATCCTTTATCCGTTAATTCTTGTGTGACCACTTCTGATAGATTTCGATCGGTAATAATTCCGTCCAATTGCTCGATGTCTAATGCATGAAAGCTCGCTATCTGACCGTATTTAGTTGAGTCTGAGATCAGATAGTTGGTTTGTGCCGCCTTGATGATCGCTTTTTTTACGAGAACTTTATTTTCATTAGGTGTTGATAAGCCCTTCAAGCTCCAAGAAGAAGTCGAAATAAAGGCGATATCAATATTTAGCCCGTTCAAGAACTCTGCGACTTTTCCACCAATGGTAGATTGGTTTTCGCGGTCAATTTTTCCTCCTGTGTGGTAAAGCTCACATTCACTGTGCGTCATAAGGAAAGCAGCAATAGAGAAGTCATTGGTGATCACTAAAAGATCATTACGATTTGCTATTTGATGGGCGATTTCTAGAGAGGTTGTTCCCGCATCCAAGTAAATAGTAGCGTCTTGGCCAATTAACGTAGCCGCCAGCTTACCAATTTGAATCTTTTCATCCGCTTGTTGCTCGACCTTCGCATCATGGGAAAGTTCTGAATGTAGAGCTTGAGCGAGTTGCACTCCACCAGAAACAGAAACGACTTTACCTGAGGATTCAAGCTTCACGATATCACGACGAATGGTCATATGTGATACGCCAAGGTGGTCGGTTAAATCTGAAATGCTTAACACTTCTTGATGTGATAACAGGGATAATATGGTTCTTTGACGTTCTGCTGGGATCATAATTTCACTTCTATATTCTTGTTTTTCAGTATCCTACCAATCTTTTTATTTTTTGTGAATATCTGTGAATTATGTTCTCAACGTTGTAAGAACAGCCTTCGCTTGTGTTAACTGCTCGGAATGTCTCTTCCCATAAAGAGGTATATATCACGACATTGTTAATTTATGTGAAAAAATGTGATTCAAAGCGAAGTCTTAGTATTGATCTTCACATATAATCACATCAACCAAACAAGAATTAACAAAGTTTAATAGACCAGAAGGCATTGTTTTTATGAGTGAAGTTCAATCTGTAGGTGTTATCGGTTTAGGCTCTATGGGAATGGGCGCCGCAAAGTCATGTGTGCGTGCAGGCCTAGATGTATATGGTTTCGATTTAAATTCTCAAGCGCTTGAAGAGCTAGGTTCATTCGGTGCAAAAGCTGTTTCTACAAATGCAGTTGAGTTTGCAGATAAGCTTGATTCGGTTCTAGTTCTTGTTGTGAACGCAGCTCAAGTTAACACGGTCTTGTTCAAAACCGGTCTTGCTACAGCGCTTAAGCCGAATACGCCAGTAATGGTTTCAGCAACCATCTCAGCAGAAGACGCAAAACAAATTGAAGCGAAATTGGCAGAACACAACCTTGTGATGCTTGATGCACCGGTATCTGGTGGTGCTGCAAAAGCAGAATCAGGTGAGATGACTATTATGGCGTCGGGAGCGCAAAGCACATTTGATGCACTTGAACCAGTACTCAACGCAACGGCAGCTAAGGTCTACAACATCGGTGAAGCGATTGGCCTAGGCGCAACTGTGAAGATTATCCACCAATTGCTAGCAGGTGTTCATATCGCAGCTGGTGCTGAAGCAATGGCATTAGCGGCACGTGCAAACATTCCTCTTGACCTGATGTACGACGTGGTGACGAATGCAGCGGGTAACTCTTGGATGTTTGAGAACCGCATGAAGCATGTAGTTGATGGTGACTACTCCCCTAAATCTATGGTCGACATCTTTGTGAAAGATCTAAACCTCGTATCGGACACAGCAAAAGATCTCAAATTTCCACTTCCTCTATCAAGCACAGCACTAAACATGTTTTTGAGTGCAAGCAATGCTGGTTTTGGCCAGGAAGACGACAGTGCCGTTATCAAGATTTTTGATGGTATTGAGCTTCCAGGTGTAGAAAACAAACAGAAGTAAGCGCACGTAAAACGGAGAAAAAATGATGTTATTAGGCGTTATCGCAGACGACTTTACTGGCGCAACAGACATCGCAGGTTTTCTTGTAGAAAACGGCATGCGCACAGTTCAGCTTAACGGTATTCCAAAAGAAGAGATTGATGTAAACGCAGATGCGGTCGTGATCAGTCTTAAATCTCGCTCCTGTCCTGTAGATGAGGCAATCGAGGATTCAGTAGCTGCGCTTAAGTGGCTGCAAGCAAATGGCTGTCAGCAGTTTTACTTCAAGTACTGCTCAACGTTTGACAGCACAGCAGAAGGTAACATTGGTCCTGTAACGGATGCACTGCTTGCAGAGCTAGGTGAAGCGTTCACCATTGTATGCCCATCATTACCAGTGAATGGTCGCACAGTTTACAACGGCCATCTATTTGTATTCCAAGACTTGCTAAGCGACTCAGGTATGCGTAATCACCCTGTGACACCAATGACTGATTCAAGCCTAGTTCGTATGATGGATGCTCAATCTCAAGGCAAATCTGGCCTGGTGAACTTCCAAATAATTGAACAAGGTCCAAAAGCGGTAATTGAGCGCTTTGAAGAGCTAAAAGTACAAGGCAACCGCTATGCAGTGGTTGATGCATTCAATGCAGAGCATCTTGTCACACTTGGCCAAGCGGCGAAGTCTCTAAAACTGGTAACTGGTGGTTCTGGTTTGGCTGCGGGTATTGCTAAGAACTGGATAGAGAACCTTGAAGATCAAAGTGATGCGAAGCAAGAGGGGAACCCTAAAAAGGCACCAACCGTTGTGTTATCTGGATCTTGTTCTGTCATGACCAACCAACAGGTCGCTGTTTACAAAGAAAAAGCGCCACACTTTGCTATTGATGTGAAGGCGTGTCTGACGGAAGAAGATTACTCAAATCAAGTGTTTGATTGGGTCATGACCAACATCGAAAGCGAGTTCGCACCACTGGTTTACGCAACCGCAGGAGCTATTGTCAAATGTGGTGTATGGAGATCATGCAGTAGCCTGTTGATGAGTCTCCATTTCTTTCACTCCATCGATGAAGCGAACATCTTTC
>NZ_NCTH01000035.1:0-44851 GCF_002105475.1 Vibrio sp. ArtGut-C1
GGCGTCAGAGATTAGGTATTGTGTCGAATTCATTTACAGTATTTTCAATAGGTGTTGATTTACTCAGACAACACCTATTGAGATAGGTTCTTAGAGTCCGTCTTCCAGCTTGCCGACAAGCAATCGGAGCCTTTACAAGAAACATTGAATGACTTCGCCAAGAAGTACCTAAAAGGTGTATGCTCCAATCCTATGCTATCAATTTATCGGATCGTTTCGGCTGACTTCAACAAACATGATTCCGTACCAAATCAATTCTGGCAGACAGGGCCGCATCGCATTCATCAATACCTCATCGACTTTTTAAAGAGTGAAACTGTCAGCTCACAACTCGATGTTGAAAATGCCGACCTCGCTTGTGAGCAACTACTTGCATTAATTAAACTTGATTACCAGAACATGGCACTAATTGGCTTCGATTTTCCGACAGATGAAGAGTTAGATGCACATACGAAAAAAGCGGTCACCGCCTTCCTAAATCTATACCAAAGATAAACTCACTGAATATAAAAGGGAGCATCATCGCTCCCTTCTTGTTTCTATGGCTTAGTGAATCTCTCGCTTCGCCGCCAGCTTTTTACCGATTATTAAGATTGGCGCGAGAGCAAAGACCGAGATAATAAACATCAATAATGAATTACTCAGTGCGAGAGTGGTCGCCTGCTCTTTGACAACAGAACTAATTTGGCTCATTCCTAATGCCGAATTTGGCAAGTGTCCATGAGTCAGAATCGTACTGCTCAACGCATTTTTATAAGCACCAAAAGCATGATTCACATCATCTAGCGTTCGGCCAATCTCTCCAGCAGCTTGTGCACTATGGCTTTGCATTACCCGTGAGAACACGGCACCAGCGATCACACCGCCAATGGTACGAAAGAGGTAGAAATTGGCGATGCCTTCTAAACGCTGCCCGACCTGGAAGTACATCAATACTGCAATGGTCACAGACACATTCAATAAGCCGACACCAAACCCTCGCAACATCATCGGAACGGACAAAGATTCCGTACCAGCAAAGCTAGGTAACTGACTAAACTTATGTACCGAAAGTATAATCATCACCACACCAAACGGGACGACTGCATCCGCTAATGGCCGGCGGAAGTAATACACCAGCACACTGACTAGCATACCACCTAGCATGGCATAAAATGCCGGCAATTGGGCATATCCAGCATTAAGGTTGTTGTACTGCAACGCCATTTTCAAAAAGCTAGTAAACAACACATTGCTCGCCATAACAGCAAAACCTGCCAAAAAAGCGTTGTACATAAAAACATTAGTTTTCAACTTACTATGCAGCTGTATTGATGCTGTATTTAAAGGACTGGTTTTCACAAAGTAATACACCACTAATAAAGTCAGAGCCGCGGCTATCGAAGAGGCTTTAACAAACCATTCCGAGTCAAACCAGTTGTAATAACTGCCTCTCATCAATAGAAATACAACGAGGCTTATTGTCAGGGCAAAAACTAAATAAAGCCAACAGCCAGATTTGGGTTCGGCCTCGATTTGAATCGACTTAGGATTGTAGATGCATGCAATTACCAAGGCAGAGAAGTACAGCCAAGCCGACACAACACACAACAGTGACCAATCAAAGATTTCGACAATATTGGCCACTACCCAAGGGTAAGCGCCGATCGGTAGCAAGGTTGAGAATACTAGCGTTAAAGCAATAATGGCTGGTAGCCAACGCTGTTCAAAGAAGTGGAGCAAGTAAAGGTTTAATACCACCATTAACATGCTCATAAAAAAGCCACTCGAGAGCCAAGTCAGAGTGAACACCAGTTCTTGCTGTCCGCCCCAGTAAAGTACAAGATTGCTCGCTAGACCTACCAATAAAATGGCATGTAAGAGAATTAACGTACCCAATCTACGCACCAATATTGGTGTGAATATAAAACCTAATACCTGGGTAATCATAAAGCCGACTTTAACCAGAGCAACTTCATCGACAGATAAGCCTGACGTTGCCGCCATCTCATACGATAACTCGGTAAACATCACGGAGTTAATACCAAAAGCAGCAATCGCAAAAAGCGTCAAAATCAGCAGCGGTGAACGTTTTTCCATTGCAGTTAACCTTGTGCCGCGGTCTCGATCGATACTTCTGCAGACAACCCCGGATAGACTCGTTGACTCAACTCTTGAGGGATCTCTAGCTCAATACGTACTGGTACACGTTGTACTACTTTTACGAAATTGCCTGTCGCATTTTGAGGTGGCAATAAACTAAACTGTGCACCAGTCGCCGGGGTGATCGAAGAAACACGGCCATGCAATGGATGGTTTGGAAACATATCCAATACCACTTCAACCTCTTGCCCAGGCACAACGTTCTCAAGTTGTGTTTCTTTAAAGTTTGCCTCTATCCAAACATAATCTGGCACCATCACGATGAGCCCCATTCCTGGTTGTACAAACTTGCCGACTTGCACTTGTCTATCTGCCACATAGCCATCGAATGGCGCACGCACCGTGGTTCTTTCCAGTGAAATATTAGCCAGTCGTAAGTTTGCTTCTGCTTTTTTACGCTGTGCTGTCAGTTGCAACTTCTCAGTCATCAATGTGTCGAGCTGTTTTTGCTCAGCAGCTAAGCCCAATTTAGCGGTTTCAAGATTACTGCTTGCTTCAATAGATCGCGTTTTTTGTGCTTCAAACTGATTTTTGCTTACAGATTGCTTTTGTACCAAACGAGAAAGACTTTGAAACTCCGCCGCTTGGTGTTCGGCATTTGCACTCGCGCGGCGAATACCTTGCTTCGCCTGCTCAATTTTCATTAACTGCATATGCGTTTTGATTTGATTTGCAGTAAGCTCAGATTTCGCAACATCTAGTGCTGCTCGAGCAATTTCTTGGTTGGCAATAAAGTCTTCATCATCAATGACAAACAAAGGAGTTCCTTCTCTTACCCACTGGTTATCTTTGACAAAGATTTCGCTTACTTGCCCCCCAACCTCAGGTGAAATGGCCGTAACGTCTGAATGAACATATGCGTTATCCGTCATTACAGTATTCGGCTGGTATAAGGCACAGCCAGCAGCAAATAACGAACCAACAACAAGCGACAAGGCGATAACTTTCTTCTTCATGTTTGAAACCCATTTTATGATTTTCACAAACTGCACTGTACCGTACAGTTTTAGCAAAGGTACATTTGATCATTGCCAATCAAAAAGATCAATCTCATTGATTTATCATGAACTTCTTGAGAAGAGTGTTTCGAATGAAAAGAATTAAAATCTAACTATTTGTAATATAAATAAAAAAACACATTTAAACTGAATAAATAAAGAGAGGATTGCAACTTCCCTACCTTTATTGAAGCTTGCTCCCCAACTCGGCGCATCAGTCGCAAACATTTAACTGGCCGAAGTTTTCGAAGCTACCTCACCAATTTTCATTAGCACCTCAATCTGACACATCAACCCAACGATAAGCACAAGCTAGTAGCATTTTCTTCAAACGAATTTGACATCGCCCAATATAGTTGTGTGTACAACCATATTGTTCGTTCATGTTATTTGGTGAAATTTTCCATGTCCCAATACAACCATCATCAGTCTCTCGGTCACCTTACGGGGCTTGCTAGTCGTCTGTTTAACCGATTACTCACTACCCGTTTCAAAGATGCTGGTATTGATATGACAGCAGAACAATGGGGTGTCGTGTTGCTGTTACGAAACAACGGTGCCCTTTCTCAAAGTCAGATTTGTGAACTGTTGTACTTAGAAAAATCGAGCGTCAGTCGCTCAATTGATGGACTTGAAAAGCGCGGTTGGACAGAGAGGAAACCTTCGCCAACGGATAGTCGAAGTAAGTTAGTCGTGCTAACAGAAAAATCTTTAGACACCGTTGATACATGTGCAAATATCGCTTCGCTAGTACTGCAAGAAGCCCAACAGAACCTTGCTGAGGCCGACCTAGACAACAGCAAACAGCAACTTTCTAGCGTGGTAGCGAACTTACGCAAGCTTAACGGACAAATTTAACTTATCAGCGTACGTTGCGACAGAAGCTGGTTTAACAGTCAGGCTCAACCTTGGAGAAATACGATGACAAAACGCAATGCTTTAATTACAGGTGGCGCTCGCGGAATTGGTGCAGCAACAGCAAAAGCACTCGCTGCAGATGGTTACCGAGTTTTTATCAACTACGTAAATAGTGCTGCGGTCGCGGAAGCGTTAGCTCAAGAAATTCAAAACGCCGGTGGTGAGGCGTACACTTTAAAAGCTGACGTTCGAGATGACGCACAAATACAAGGGATGTTCGAAAGCATCGCAAATGAACATGGTGGCGTTGATGTTCTTGTCTCAAACGCAAACATGAGCTTTACCGCTAAACCTTTCACTGAGCAGTCGTGGGAAGAGTTTGCACAAAAGCTAAATGACGAAATGCACGCTGCATATCAAACGGCAAAATTGGCGGTAGAAAACATGAAAGCCAGCCAGTTTGGTCGCTTAATTTTTATCTCTAGCACCTTATCAGAAGCCCCTGCACCAAGCTTTATTGCTCATGGTAGTGCAAAAGGTGCACTTGATAGCTTTAGTAAATACCTCGCCCAAGAACTTGGTCCCTTCGGGATTACGTCTAATGTCGTTGCTCCGGGTCTTGTAGAAACAGACGCAACAAAAGGTGCTCCTGAAGAGTTTAAAGAAACCATTCGAATGTTCACACCAACGCAGAAAATTGCCACACCTGAAGACGTAGCAAACACCGTGAGCTACTTGGCAAGTGAAAAAAGCGGACATATCACGGGCACATACAATCCAGTATGTGGCGGCACCTACCTACCATAGCGCCAAGTGTGCTAGGCACAAATACAAAGGCATGTACGCATGCCTTTGTATCTTTAGGTATTGCTTTGCAACGCGCAAGCTTCCTTCATGGGCAGTTTTGTCTGAAGAAAAATAGAAAGTCCTATCTATTTCTTATAATCGGTGTATAGTGAGCTCAGCTCCTAACCGTGAGCTATTGATGAAATATTTAGTTCGAGTCTCTTCTTAGTTTTCTTTCGAGTCATTTCGTTACTCAACTCCTGTAGCAACTTATTCTTTATCTTCCATTAAATAGCCTCAGTTTTGATTTAAATACGAACGAGAGTTAGTTCTCTTAGCATGGTTATCACAACGCGCTGTCTTTACATCGATAGGTTTATAAGGAATTTAACCTTATAAAAACAATCAGTAAGCGTCAAAATAAGACATAACGCGCATAGCCACGTCGTGTATATATCACCACTATTTAGGAATAGTCATTAGCGGTGAAATATATTAATCAGCGCGATGACAATGGAATATTTAGACTTAATTTAAACCATTTTGACTTCGTTATTCCTATAAAAGTAGAGGTTAATTAGATTGACCTTTAATAAACACGATCTAGAGGAATAAAAATGAGAAAAAAACGAGATAGCTTTCAAAAAAAGAATAAAAAAAGCAATTATGAAGATAAATTTGAGTTGATGGTAAAAGAATACCACAGCGCAAAAGAAGTATTAGACGCAATGCCAGAAGGTTCGGCTGACTACGACAAGCAGAAAAAGCACTGTGAATCTCTATTTGCTAATGCCGAGCGCTTTTTTAAGCGAAATCAGTAGGCCAGTTTAACGCCTAGATAAACATCCAGCAAAACACCATATACGGTAAGGGAGCATCTGCTCCCTTACTTTCAATTAAACCCAACCTTCCGCTAAGTACATCAGTCGCAATTGACTTGGTGAGCCCAGTTTATCTAATGCATCCAACTGAGCGTCACTCAGGTTTGGGCATTTATCAAGGTATACTCGTCCATTTTCGGCATCAAGTGGCAGTTTGTAAGTCAGCTTTTCATTGATTTGACTCGCCTAACCTTTATCGATCGCTCGAACTGCAGGCATGAGCCAATCCCAATCTTCGTCCAACAGCTTTTTAAACGCACTATGAGCAGTTGCCTCAGTTTTACTTGGCGCATCTTCTGGACTTAGCTTCAAGATAGAATCAACGTCAGGGACTAAGTGTTCACCTGGCTCTGATCCCAACATCTTTTTCAACGTTAAGCGAGCAGCTTCCATCTCTTGTGCTTCTTTAGGCGCTTGAGGTGATGTCATCGCCGTGTTCTCTTTAGGTCCAAGGTACGCCATCAATGCGCGTACAGAAGCTGGATCTTGCATGCTGAAGGTAAAGTCTCCTTTGGCATTAGAAACTTCAAGCCTTGGTAAAACACCAGACATCTCACCTTGCATGAGTTGCTCTTTGACTTCCGTATTTAACCCGTATGCTCCAGCTTGGTTCGCAACAAAACCACCACCACTGATGATGCCAGTCGTGGCAGCCGAACCAATGGCTTCTTTTGCTATCGGCGTAACACCCGCTGTCGCTACAGAGCTCACACCAAAAGTACCCAAGCTCCCTGTCGCCATGCCCAATGTTGCCCCAACTGCACCTTCAGCTGATAACATTGCATGACCTTGAGCCAATGTTTGTTGCATCGGCATAGAGAGACGTTGGTCTCGCCCTGGAAGCTGCGAAATTTGCTCCAGCTGATGGTGGTAAGCTTCAGCATCGCCATTGACTGCCGCTTTGTGCAGCTCACGTCCTGTTGAAATTAATAGCCCTACGCCAGGCAAAGCTAGGTTGATGACAGCATTAACGCCAGAACCTTTCAGTTTTTCTTTGCCCATCTGTAACAGTTCGGCACCAAAACCATCCATTTTCCCCGGGTACTGAGCCTCTAAACTCACCTGCATACGCGGATCTTTGCTGATCGCGTCAAACGTATTTTTAAGCTGCTGGTACGTATCGCTGCTCACCTTGACTTCATCCAACAAGCTGACAACTTCTAAGATTTTGCGCTCAGTAAGCGGCTCACCGCGATAACCAGAAGGACTCACTAGGGAGTAAGCCAACAGCGCAACCTCAGGTTTTTCTTGCTTAAGTAGCGCCTGCTTTAAATCAAGGTGAGTTTTGATGTTTTCTTGGAAAAACTTAGTGTATTTGCTTCTCAACACGCCTTCGTGGATAGAAGCAAACTTGTGACCTTTGTGGAACGTTGAAGGTTCTTTTACCTCACCTCTTTTACTGATCACTCGGTCATCTTTTTGCGCAGCGACTGCACGAAACTGTTCTAGATTAGGTACTGGGCTTTGGCTGATTTTTTGCGTTGTATTGACCATTTTTCTCTCCTACACACGAAGTGATTGAACATGTGCTTGTTCATGATTAGGGGTGGTTGGAATCGCTTGATCCAACATTGCAAAACGCGCTTGCCACAATTCAGTCTGTTCAATAACCTCATGAAACCAAGCAGTAAGATTCGTCGTGTTTAGGTGCTCAACGGGTTTACGTCCCGCTAAGACAAGCTGTCGACCATTTGGGGCTAAAGCAAGTGCAAGACTGCCACTACCGATGCCCTGATAATTAGCATGAGCAAGCAGCTCTAAACCTTTTAGTCTTTGTTCGCCCGACTTTTCTAATCCTCCGAACGTCACGGACAACATTAAGTCATCCGTATCTGTCGCGATGAAATACAGCATGTAGCGGTCGTCGACCAGTAGCTGACAACGTTCATTGTCTTCAAAATTCAGTTCGGGTAACTCATTGAGTTGGCAAAACTCCAAGAGCAGTTGTTGAATCGTGTTCATAACTTTTTCCTTTTGTTTCAATAACTCTATTGAACAACGATTGCAGATTGAACGATGTCGGTAATGGCTTTATTTTTGTCACTTTCTCGTCTTCATTGTGAGGTTTTCCGCAGAAATCTCGCTCTAAAAATGAGTTGCCAGAGTAATAAAAAAGAGCAGCTCAAGGCTGCTCTTTCAATAAAGGTTAGAAGATTAGTATTATGTGTTTGCTCACTTCTTTTGCAGAGCGACTAACCCAGTTTATGGCTATCAAAAATGACTTCTGTTGGCGGGAACATATTCGAAACAGGTGGTCGTTGCGCATCTCCAAACATTGGTGCACCGAATGCGGATGTGGCCCAAGGATCAACAATTTTCACATCCTTACTCCATGTTGAGGGATCTTTAATATCACTCCCCTCTTGTCGACCAACCAGTACATAAAGGTGTGTACCTGAATGACCCTTTTTAAACGCAACCACTTCTACTTTAGGCTCACCTTCAGGTGTGCCTGACATGCCTTGAATCATCTCAGCCGCGGCAGCAAAGGCAAATGTAGTACAGCAGCCGGCTTTCCCGTTTTGTACTGCCTTAGCAATGTTCTGTAGGGTGCTTAATTGCGGTGCGGTTCCTCTTTGTGCTGCAGCTTGAACTCCGTTTGCAGACATAGTCGCTCGTTGATCTTGCATGATTCGCGCTTGATTCGCGTGAAGCGCTTCTAATCTAGGCTTTCCTTTGGTTTCATAAAACTGCGAACCTTTTACACCAAATGTATTTAAGTCTGTACAGGCAAAATCACCAAGCTTTTGAAGGTTAGTTTTATGTTCGTTGATCAGCGCTACACTCGATGAGGTTTTATTCGCTTTAGAAGAAGAGGCCGTTTGTGCGGCTGGCCAATGTGAGCTAGGACCAGACGACAATCTCTCAAGATTTTTCAGACTACCGAGCGTTAACTTGTTTTCACCGTTCAACACATTTTGCAGCATCAGCTTCGCAACGTCTTTAGGAATGCCATGCTTCGTGAGCAGATTCACCACAATGTCTTTCGCTTTATTCTGGTGGCTAATACGCGCGCTGATACTTTTATTTTTTGGTGCACCCTCTTTAACAAAAATATCTTTGCCGTTGTGTGCTCGAACCTCTTTATCGTCAGATTGATTTTGTGTCGCCAAATGGGATGTTAACTGACTCAACGAGTGCATGTGCGATGTATTAATATTGACCATGTGTAATGCCTTAAACCTGAATAAATGCGTGTACGTCTGTTTGGCTAAAATCTACAACCGTATTGTTCTGAAATAGCTGAGCCCAAGTATCCACTAGCTCATTCAGTTGAATCATCAAGTTAGCAATATTGGTGAGTTCACTCTCGGCCGCGATGGCAACCTGAAGAACCACATCTTTAGTGGTTGGATTAACGCAAAACTGCACACCGCCGGTTTCTCGATATAAGAAGTTGTATTCAAGTAAAACTTGAAGTTTGTCTAACGTAATATCCTCTTGTTCTATGTGCAGGTTTTTAGAAATCAACAACTCGCCTTTTTCCTCCACGAGCAGAACATCGACACTGTTATTTTCAGCAAAATGCAGTGACCACATTTGATCGTCATACGCTGTCACGCGCTCAAGGTTCAGCACTTCTCCCAGTTCAGAGAGAAGCATATTAATCTTTCCTGTATCCATGTTGTGTCCTGTCTAATTTAATATACCTAAGTAGCCTCGAAATATCTGATGCAGCGAGACGACTTGGGTATAACGGCTTATTTAAATAAGCTCATAAGGATAAGAGCGATTTTATGGCGTGATAGACACAAGAGCTTTATTTAAACGTCTCAATTTTATTGCTATTAGCCGTTTTAGCGAGGTAGAAAAATGAAGAATAAGTTGGATAAAGAAATAAGAAAAGAGCGGCAATCGCCGCTCTAAAATTGGAATAGAAGAGAAAAATCACTTGATGCCGTGAAGGCTGTTCTCTGCGCTCATAGCCAAAGGATTGAATGAGTCGTTACGAAGTTCTGCTATCGCGTATAGCATGCGTCCCATGCGACCGTTTCCATCGGTGAACCCGTGATACCCAATGACTCCTGCAAACAAGTGTTTACCCAGATCTTTATCCGCCACTGGTTTTTCTTTCAAAAACCCTTCAATGTGCTGCTTTAGCATCCCCTCACCGCCAATACTTGAAGGCAAAGTACCACCCGAAATATTTGGCCCTCGGTAGTCACGTTCAACATCAGGTACCAATCGAGCGTGTAGCTCTTTTAAGTTGTCCATATTCAATAAGTCTTTACCATTAGACGCGTACTCTTTAAGTAAAGACGTAATGTTTTCTGCATCGTTTCCTTTAGAGTTAGAAGCATTAATGATCCACGCCGCAGCTCGTTCGACATTATCGGTGACGCCACTTTTGTTAAACGCGTCCTCTGCCAGTCCTTCAGCGTATACACCTTGGCTTAGATCGGTGCTTGCTAGACCTTCGATATGGCGTTGCGCCGATTTAAGATGCATCACCTCCATATCAAACACCGCTTGCATTTGAGTGATGCTACCTGCTGGATTTTTTTGCGCTGCAGACACACCACCGCCATAGTCTTTTACTACACGTCCAGCAAGCGACTTCGCTGCACTTTCGCCAATCAGTGATGTGAGGTTTTTACCAGAATCGGTTTCTAGCATTGATTCTGTCATTGCTCGCTCCGCTAACTGGTTTAGCTCAGCAGAGTGCGATTGGACCGTTTTGCTATCCAATTTTGCGAATGCATTTAATACATCTGATGCGGTTTTTATGTTTCCATCTTTGAAGAACATTTGTCCATGCTCAACAGAAGATGCAGCTCGTAAACGCTGAGCTTGGCCTTGCTCATTATCAAATACGGCTTTTGTAAGGGCTTTCGCAACCGATTGTGAGCTGCCTTCGCGAAACAATTTTCCTGTCGCTTCAAAAAATCGCGCTACCGCACCATTAGTAGGATTGGTGCGAGTAAATTCTTGGGTCGCTGCGTTGATTTGGTATTCTTTGCCACCAATACTCAGCTTGCCTTCGTTTAGTATCTCGTTGCGAGCTGGCGGCATGGCAGCCTGCAATGCGCTAACACTTCCAAAACTGATCATGTTTTAAACCCTTAATGTGGAAAAATGAGTAGTACTCGTTACCGGTACTTCGGTTGTTTTATTGGTTACTTTTTGCGTGTTCGCACTTTTTAACCATTCGATGAAATTCGCCAATGATTCATCAAGAAAAGAAGCAGTTAACAGTTGCTGGTGCAGGTGTATGAAACCGATGTATCCCGTTTCTGCCTCCCAGAATACCGCTGGAGAGCCTTGCGTTAAGGCATCTTTCATATGTTGATGCAAAACATCATCACTCGGCTTATCGCCTGAAATCAGCCCAATAAGTGTCAGGCGATCTTCTTGTGCGCGAATTGTGATTGCTGTGTTTTGGTCAATGAGTAGATGACAACAATCATCCTCATCAAAAACCAGCGACTCCAGTTGGCAGCGGCTGGCAAAATCTGTCAGTAAAGAAGTTATAAATCCATTAGCCATTCGACTAAATAATCCTATTTTTGTTGTTTTAGAGGCGCTGCTTGGTTGCAACACTTATCACCTAAGCAGCTTTCTTAGGTGTATTCTTAAGGATTTATGGCAGTGAATATTTTAGAAATGGTCGGATTTTTTTTGTTTAAAGGCATTAAAATGAAAAAACTCAGCAAGTACTGAGTTTTTTAAGATTTATTCATGAATCGTAATTTTACGCTCGCTGAGTTGCTTCACCATCGCTTGCTTTAATGCATGCAGCTGTCCATCAATACTGGCGTCGATGATCCCGACTTCAGTTTCCAGAATGCAGCCTCCATTTTTCAAGCGAGCGTCTGCTACCACGTCAACGTAACCGACTTCAGGGTAATCACTCAATACACCAGCCACCTTTTCCCTCACATCAACAACCTGCTCTGGATGGACATGTAAAATGACCTGCTTTTGGTTGCTCACCAATTGCAACGCTTCTCGCACGACGCTCACCGTGGTATCGACATCATCAAAGGTATCGATGATCTTACGTACCGCTTCTAACACCACGCCTGTCATTTTTTCTTCGACTTGCTGATAGTAATCATTACAACGCGCTAGGGTTTCAATCATCGTTTGCGCATTTTCAATCTTGGCTTGTGCGAGACCATCTTGATAACCACGTTGTTTTTCAGTTTCGTAGGCTTGTTGGGCATTAGCAATTATGCTTTCAGCTTTGGAGTTCGCGGCTTCAACTAAGTGTTGCGAATCAAGATAACTGGCATAATCTTTCGCTTTCAGCACCTTTAAGCCAGGTGCCAGCTGCAAGTTGTCTGTTTTTATTTCAACAAATGAAACCATTGGGGAATAACCTGTTTTGCGATTTTTTTTGTGAGTCGATACGCCAGATCTCGCTGATCTTTTGCCAACCAGCTAGCCATTTCCGTACTCTCGCTGAGCTGCTGTTCTAGTTTGAATTGCCAACGCAGGACAATGTCTTCTGGCGAGTTAACTAAAACAAACCTTATCCAGGAGTACCCAAGCGCTTGCATTTTTGCTTCAACAGACCGCTCATCCAATGGTTCTGGCAACGGATGTTGCCAACCTTGCGGCCAACTGGATAACAACATCGGCCCGTTTTGAATCAAGAACCGAGCGCCTTCCAATCCAAAGACGTTGTTCAGAACCTGTTTCGGATGTTTTAAAACAACGCCTCGCATTGCCACACAATGTAAAGCTCCGCCCACCATCAATACGAGTTGATTCAACGCATCCGCTGGGAGCAACGCCAAGCTATGGCAAGGTTTGTTAAAAGCCGTCTCTGGAACTGGAGATAACGCCCACTCATTTATGCACCATTGGTTAAACATGGGGTTATCTCTCCAACCTTCAATATTTAATAACCAAGGCTGTTTCTGTTCTATCCAACTTTTATGGATGTATTGGCAAGGCGCGTAGTTAAATTGATGTTGTACCTGCGCGAGTGGTGTTTCTGGTTTAACCACGCTTTGTGTTCCTGCGGCACCAAGTAAAAGTAGCGATATTTGAACCGATAAGCGCAGCTACCAAGAACACCAGGATGGCGACAAAATTATTCGCCGTCTCTTTGGTGACCTGAACCGACAAAATGCTTTTAAATTGATTGTTTTGAGTAGCAACTCGTACCTCTGATGAGGGTACCATCACTACGCTGATTCGATCGTAATTCAACCCCTCAATACTGTTGTTCACCAATAATTTGATCTGCGGAACATACGAGTCAAGCGCAATATCCGCCGCATGTTTAATAAACACAGAGGCAGATGCAGGCGTTGGACGCTCTCCTGGACGTAGATCTTGATCTTCCAAAACAACATGAACACGTGCCACCAGCACGCCATCAATCTGAGATAAGGTTGAAGAAAGTTCTTGAGATTTCGCGTACACCAAACGTGCTCGTTCTGCTAATGGCGACGAGATCAAATCATCTTTGGGAAACACCTCTTTCAATGTAGAAAACTGCTCTCTTGGATACCCTTTTCGCTTCAGCGCGTCTACCGCGAAGGCGATTTGAGAACTGTCTACCATTAACTTGACGGTGTTGTCTTTGTCAGGTTCTTTTGTTGCAACGACACCTTCGGATAATAAGATCGACAACATCTCATTCCCCTCTTTCTGAGTTACGTTGGTGTACAGCTCGGTCTGACACCCCACCAGAAACAACGTGAGCATGATGAAAACCGCTCTCATTTTATTCATCATCACTATTGTGCCTTCAATAAGGTTTCTACATTTTGTGTGGTTTTACCCACGGTTTTCGCGATCAGCTCTTCTTGAAAAGTAATGCGCGTCAGTGCCCACTGCATTTGCAGTAATTGCGCCGGATCATCACCCACCATCTTCATGTTGTCTTGCAGGTTACTTTTCGCGTTATCGATAGTATTTTTTAACTCGCTGATGTTTTCGAGCAAACCGCCCTCCAAGCCATTATTCGCCTCGGGAACCGACATAGCTTGTTCGAAACGTTCACTTAAACCGTCCTCGATTTGTGCATCCTGCAACTTATCAATGTTGGTTTGCATCACCTCGGTGTACTGCGTGTTTATCATATGTACTCCTAAGACAAATCTAACTTGTGACTATGAGTCACGATGTTTTTCACCATCGCATTTTTTTGAATCATGAAGCTAAGCTCATCACGAACCATGTCCAGTGTTGATGCCATATCAGGTAACGACTTCAACTCAGCCCAACAGTGCCACAAGGCTTGTTCTTTCTGGGCACCAAGTGGAAAATGCTGCGCCAACATTTCTTTAAGTGCTGCTTTATCGACAGGTGGCTCAGCAATAAGCTGGCCCGAAAAATACCCTAGCAACTCCTGCTTCAACACCTTTAATAAATCGGCTTGCGGGTGTTCGGTGCCCTTTGCACTCTTCGCCTCATAAAAGGCGTACCACATTGCCTCTCGTTTAACTTGAGGATCGGAGAACGCTTCATTCAACGACAATAAGACGCTTTGTTTACTGACAACATCTGCCTCTTTTAGTGATTCATACCACGCTTTGATGTCCGCCAGTTTCGCTTCTGTTTTCTCTAACGTCTCTTTTGGAGAGGCGTGTGAGGCTTCCGCTTGCTTGGCATTACGCTCCATGAGCACATTCATCTTATCTTCATCGCTCCGCTCATAATGGCGCGACTCCGATTGGCGCAGAGGTTGAGGCTGAAGAGTTAGATTACTTGAATCAACGATCATCCAAGGTTCCTAATGTCCTGAGAAAAGCTTGCAGCAAATGCTTGGCTTTCTTCGCTTCCCTGTGATGCGAGTTCTACCCAACTTTCCGCTTTGCTCAATAAACCAGCTTTGGCGGAAGCAAGGGCCGCTAAACTGATCAGATCTGGATAGGCGTTGCAAAGTGGTTCGAGCAATTGATGAGCCTCTTCGTACAAGCCTTTATTCATAAGGCTCATTGTACGAATCATCACCACGGTCTCTTCAGAACCAGAGCTTGCTTCAAGGCCGTCCGCTATCGTATTAGCTTCTTGATGACGATGCATACCGGTTGCCATCAGCGCAATTTCAGCCAGCAATTGGCGCATTTCTCGTTCCATGCTTTATACCTTCTGGAGAATCGACTGCATCACATCTTTAATCGCACGAGTGGTGGTCGCATTGATGTTGTAAACAACAGACCATTTGTTGATCGCGTGCTGAAGTTCAGCCAGCTTAGATGGATCATCGGCGTTTGTTTCTAGGTTCTTGATGGCAGTCGTCACTTCTGTGTTAGCATCTTTCGCTTGTTTTTCTAACTTAGTTTTAACATCATCAAGGTTTACACTGTTACTAGCATCGTAAAATGACATAAGACTTCCTCGTATTTTTAGTTCGCTTCGTATGATTCAACGACTGCATGTGCGGCGGTGTAAGCTTCATACTGTTTGAGTAGCAATTGGTACTGCTGTGGTGAGCACCCTAAATCCAACTGACGTTTCACCACCGCTTGTGCTTCTAAGAGCTTGCTCTTAATCTTGTGCACTTCCGCACCGTTTTTGTCGTTATTTAAAATTTGTTCAAGATTTGTCATTGTTCGTCTCGCCCTCGTATCCGAGTTCTATTGTTATCACCCGCCCGCCTTTGACCAGCTCAATGCCAGCAGGCGTAACACTGGATATGCGGTAGCCTTGAGGCGTTCTTGCACCAACCATGTAACGAACGTTATCAGTCAGAATCACATATGGAACCTGACCAAAGTTAACGCTACGAAACGGGAAATCGATGTTGGTGCCTTTACTCACCTTAGGTATGGATTTCAAAACTAAATACGGTTTTTCACCATATTGTTCTCGGAAGTCTCGAGTCACACCGTAAAATCGAGTCGTTTCGATATCATCAAGTTCCCCGCGTACTTCGATGCGATCACCGCTGGTAACCAACTGGACTTTTTTCAGTAGCTCCGCATCCGTCAATAAGGCTTTTAGCGTATCCATGTAGGCACCCGCTCTTTGCAGTTCGACCTTCCACGCTACGAGGCCCGGTACGTCTCGCTCTAAAATTTGCTCAACTTGGTTCCAGCGGCTTGCATCATCGATATAACCCGTCAGTAACAGTGTGCCCGTCTCATCCCCATTTTCGACTTTCACCTGGTGATAGCCGAGGTTTCGCAAAATAAATCGAACCCCGCGACGGATTTCTTCCATCGTTCTTAAGTCACTTTTGTAATTGATACCTAGTACATCAATTCGACCAAGCAGATCGAGTTTCTGAGTTCGATCTTCAACATAGCCTTCCAAAACCGCTTGGCGTGCGGCGGCATTCCATTCCACACGAACGTCGCTAAGTTTGAGCTCGCCTAAGATATTGCGCACCAAAACAATGGGTTCTGCTTCTGTGACAGTCTCATTATTGTTTCCGTTAGCTTGGCTGTACCACATACCAGCAAAAATGACACTCGGGACAAAACTACAAAGCAAGGCGATGAGCGTTGTTTTTTTCCAGCTAGAGCGTTGTACAGCAACAACAGGTGTATCCTGTTCGCTAGATTCGTCGCTGACGTTACTCACGATTAACGCATCTTCTGCGTACCCCAGTGCGAACTTCACAACGCCTACAGAGACAACGGCATGGCGTGACAACTCGATCCCATCATCTTCAACAGAGATGTTTTCACCGTTAATATTTGCCTCTTTGCAGCCTCGTAAAATGACCGAGTCTTGCTGGCAAACCAACGTGAAATGGTTAGCTTCGACCCCAGCATCAGACAGCACGAGATCTGCGATAAAGTCGTCACTGCCAAGCACAAGAGCGCCCTCAGGTAAGGTGACTTCAACTCCGGAATGCACGCCTGATAAAATACGAATTTTCCATTGCTGCATCGCGGTTAAGGCTCCTCTGATGGACGCACACACTCACTTTGTGAGTCATCGCATTCCAATACTTTTACACGCCAACCCTTTTGCCCTGTCGGCAATTGGCACTGCGTCAATTGAGACGACTGTTGCTGTGACAATAAGTCTTGCTGATAGCGCTCTGCTTGAGTCTTTGATGTGCAGCTATACACTTCGACGACCGATTTAAATTCAGCACTGTTGTTGGAAATGTTGTTGAGCTTGCCAATGCTTGGTCGCAGATCGTACTCATTACCAATCAACACACTATCGCCAATACCATCCACAACGATTCGCGGTTCTAGAATAAACATGCGCACCGTGCGGCGTTTAGTGTTGGTATTACTTCTAAACAACGCACCTAAATATGGGATGTCTCCCAACAGTGGTACTTTACGTAACTGATGACTCACTTCATCTCTATAAACACCACCGATGAGCAAGCTCTGTCCTTGCTTCACCGTCGCCAACGTACTGATTTCAGTTTTACGAACGGAAGGAAGGTCGTCGACACCACCATCGGTAATCTTTGCCCCGTCTTCGAGATGAAGGCTCAGATTGATTTCTGGTCGTGCAGCAAACCTGTCACCAACGATACGCGGGACAATTCTCAGTAACGTGCCATACGTGACCTCTTCCAGTGCTGCGGTCTCTTTACCAACCAGCTTGACGTAAAACGTGCTGCTGTTGTTCAGTACAGCTTCGACATTTTCTTGGGTTAGCAGTGTTGGTCTTGAAACCACTTGAGCACTGCCTTGAGATTCCAATAAACGGATTTGAGCCAACAGGTAATTCAGATTGGTTGAATCAAGCAAAGACTTAAAATTTTGTCCGCTACCGAGAGTCACATCACCCGAACTCACATCCCCTGTTGTTTTGATATCAACAATTCGATTATTTCCGACAGATACTCCCGCTCGCCAATCCACACCTAACTGACTTAAATCGTTGGCACTGATGTCGACAATCGATAATGCAACTTCAATTCTTGATTGCGGTTGGTCCAATTGAGCGACCAGTTTGCGATAGAGCGGTAATCGCGCTTGAGTATCACGAACAATAATCGCATTAAGGCCCGGCTCTGCTTCAACCGTTGCTCCGCCATGAACTGAGGCGGTTTTATTGCTTTTTACAGGCTTATCTGAACTGGTAACTTCTTTGTTCGACGCACTCGTCACTTGAGTTTGAACACCAGACACGACTCGCTTTAAAACCGATGCGATACCCGGAACCGTAATGGTCTGATCTCGATATGCAATTTCTCTATCCGTTGCAGAAGCGTACTTCAAAGGAATTATTTCAACGAATAACTCGTCGGTTGAATTCGATTTCTGCAGCAGGCGCGTTTCTAATGCTTCGGCCGTTTGTACAACTAAGTCGACATAACGTGGAGGACCTGCAAGATAAACCAACCCTTTACTCTCAGCGGCTCTCCACCCATAGCGCGAATCCCACACTCCAGTGGAAATTAACGTGCTTCGTAGCTCTCTGGCGGTCAATAATTCTAATTGGAGTAAACGTGAGCGCGTTTCTGTCGCCTTATAGACATGCAAGACGGCACCATCGAAATACCACATCAAGTTATAGACTTGCGATAAGTAGTCGAGGAACTCAGCCGGATCATCAGGAGTAAAACGTCCACTCACTCGATCATTAACTTTGTCACTCACAGAAACCGAAACGCGATAGTTTGCGCCAAAGTTATTCAACAACTCTTTTAATGAGTCGTTATCTGCATAGTATCGGAATGGTTGTTCGGGCCAGTGTAAGTCTGTTGCTTGTGCGAATCCCAACGGAGCAAAGCTCACAGCACACAACAGTATCTTTGTGGCAGCACGTCTGATGTTCGGAAAGACTTTTCGCATCATGGCAACCACACATTATGATTAATCGTGTGGTTCACGCGCTCTTGCTCCAATAATGCCATATAACGCTCACATAGATTAACGTGCTTAGAAAGCAAAGAAGAGAACAGCTCAATCGAACAGTCCTCGATCCTCACTTTGCTTTGTAAAATCAGCTGCTGATCATCGTTCGCTGTTAGTACGCAGCCATCTTCACGGATTGTTTTTAATGAGAGCTGCATGCAACGTTGTAACGCTTGTTCTTGTTGATAATCTAGATGCTCTTTAAACTGGAAGGGTAAAGCTGCTTCCCATAAAAACCATGATGCGTGTTGTTTGATGGTCAGTGACAACTGATCAACCTCGATGTTGTAAGAGCCATTTTCTGAGGCAATAAAATCCCCTACCTTTAGCGTTTCCGCTAAAGATTTCATCATCTTATCTAACATTTAACGCCCTATTTAAATCTGGTTGAGGTGATTGCAAGCCTGGCCGCACTGGCCGCTTTGAGTGTCAAAATAGTAGTGATCGATGTCGCCAACAATTTGCATGCTCTTGAACCACTGCCATACTTTCGCAACCGCATTTTGGTCGTTGTAAACCACATCGCATGCATCCCAGACTTCGTTCAGCTCAGGAGCTTCAAGTCGAACTTCCGAACACCACTTTTTCCACTCAGAGATAAACTGAGCAGTCGTAGAAGTGTACTCTGCGAACCCTTTAAGCTCGTCTAGGGACGGTTGCCACTTCTCAATTAACGAACGATGACATTCAATCACTTGCATCTGTTGTTCGCTCAACGTCCCGAGTTGATCTTTCAACTGGTGTTGTTGGCGCTCAATTAAATCGAGTTGCTGTTGTACAAACACCGCACTGGTGTCCTCTCCAGATAGTTTCGACCAATATTCCTTTTGAATATCGAGCTGATTGATAAGCTGTTCCACTTTAATGGAGGCATGCAAAGCGCTTTGGTCAACTTGACGGTTAATCCACTCGTTTAGCGATAAATGAAAACAAAGCATCAACGTTTTTGGCACCGCTAAATTGAAGCGAAAACCAAGACGCGCGTTGATGTATTCCAGTCTTTGTTCAAAAGTCACGAGTGTGCGGCTATCACTGAGCTGCGACCCAATTTCCAAAAATAAACGCATGGCGAATCGGTCAAGCGACGCACCGAGCTTTTGATACGTTTTCACCAACTGGCTTGCGCACAGGCTATCGACGACGCTTCTATCCAACAAGCGCTGAAGTAAAGATAACTGTTCATAATTAATGACGCCTTCACTCAACAATTGTCGGTGATTGACGTGCACAACATTGAAATCCTGCGTTGATTTAGAAGCACTTTCATATCGAGCTCCTCTCTGCAAAACAGTCACTTTCCGTTGTGTCACAATGCTGTCTGGAAAAAGCGAACGGCGTCGCCAATGCTGCTTTTTCATTTATGTTCGTCTCCGCACCCCTCTCGAACGATCCAGAAAGAAAGAGGTGTAATAATTTTTAATCGTTCGTTGTTACATGACGCATAATAGAATTTACGCTGATGAGTGACTTTCAAAATTAGTCAGAAAATTTTAGTCCCAAGTCATTTCATTTCGCGATAGCTACTTGATCGTCTCCCGAACGTACACGGCTTGGCGTCGTTCCAAAACGACGGCGGTAACTCTGCGTAAAGTAAGACTGACTAGAAAACCCAGCCTCCATCGCCACATCCACGATGCTCATCTTGCTCGTCAACAGGAGTTTATGAGCGTGCAACAATCGGCGCTCACTGATCCAAGCTCTTGGAGAAATACCATAGTGCTCATTAAATAGCTCTTTAAAAGTCGTTAAGCTAGCACCAAACTCTTGCGCATAGTCAGTCAACTTCCACTCTTTGAGATAGTGTTGTTCCATAAATCGACGTAACCGTTCCGATGTTCGGTTAGTTTGTTGTGACAACAACGCATAGAGTGATTCTCCTCCTTTGCCGTGCAGCAAAAGAATGAGTAACTCTTCATATTTTAGGCACATGATCGCATCTGGATACGCCTGTTGCTCAAGCGTCTGCATGCTGGAAAGCACTTGCTCTACGAGTATGTTCAAACCAAAAGTAAACAAGCCAGAACAAACTTTATCTACCTTGGGCAGCATCATCAAAAGATCACTGTGCTTTTGTAATAGCTGGCTAACGAGTTCGTTGTCGTAGGTTATAATCGACGCTTTGTATGCCCCGTCTAAGGGCGAGTACTCGAATAAGTAATCCCCTTGGGATAGAAACACCCCGTTTTCTGCCGCAACATCGATTGTGCAATCACCTGTTTGAACTCGAAGCTGACCATTGTGAACGACAACAATGTGAGATTGGTCTGAGTGAAATACTTCGTCAGATTTTTCATAGCGGGAAAAACTACGAATTTTTCGCGAGCTCGAGCCGACCTTTTCTGTGTTTAGTTGGCCTGACACATCCATTTTCTACCCTTCATTATTTTGAGTTTCTCAGTACGAGTGTTGAGAAACTTTCAAAGCAATACTTTGATTGTTGTTATTTCTAAGTACTGCTATATCAATTAAAGAAGCAAAGAAAAGAGCATAGAAGTTCATATCACTTACCATACCCCCCGAATAATTAGCGAATATCCTAAGCATTACCCTTACCTAAAGGTAAAAGTTTATCTTAGTAAACTCTGCTGTCCGTCTTTATTATTTTTATCAGATAGCGTTTATTATTAGCCAAAACTTAAATATCATTTCGTTATTAAAGTTTAGGATTTTTGTTATACATTAGAATAAAATTAAATAGATTATGGTATCGTTTATCGAACAAACTGAAATTTCCAAAATCTTAAAATTGTATGTTTTATAGCCTAAAACGCCAAGCCAACGTGTTCAAGGAGCGAGATATAATCATAAAGAATGCTATTTTTGCAACAAGTATAAGTCTAAAAAACAACTGACCCGATGACTTAAACCATGTGATTAATGTTTGTAAAAAACAACAAAACTTTCACAACAGGAAAGAGCAAATCTTTATTTTTAATAATTTAGTAAGATCTAATTAAATGTAACCGATTACTTTTCATCTGGTTATTTTTTTGGCACGAGCATCAAATTTTCCTGCTTTCCCTCCACTGAAAATAAATAGTTCTTTTCTTTTTCCGCTACACGTTCCCCATTCGAGTATAGCTTTCCAATTATCTTCATGTTTCCGTCACCAGCTTGAATCGGTGCAATTAAAAATGAATACTGTACGGGTAATTGAACGCCTTGGTAGTGCTGCGATGCAGACCTAAGGCACTGATTTTCAATCACTTTGCATATCTCCACATCAAGAGACGTAATCGAAGGTGGAAAGTATCCATCGACAGAAACCCAACCATAGAGTGTCGCCTGACTCTTTGTGTCAAAGCTACCTTCCCTTACAATCGGCACAGATTGACTACACCCACTTAGTAGGAATAGTCCGATAAAACCAGCCCACATAGAATTGTTCATTATGACACCATAAACTTATTTTATAGACTTAGTTCATTTTAATTTCACACAATTCTTTATGTAAAAATATAAAAGATCAACTTATATTTATACTACAAGCGGACAATAAATCGCATTCTTCAACAACACATATTTAACATTAGATTTAATTTAACTCATCGTGACTGCACCTTAATACACTTTCAATTAGGCGGGTATATTAGAGAACAAAGATATTTAAATATCTAAGAAGCACCACAATATGCATCAGAGCACATTTGTTATCGCTGTTTTATTTATCTCACCGAAATTAAAAACCAAAATATAATAACAACCGACCAATATTGATAAACACGAAGAGATACATCTAATATTTTCCTTGATAAAATTTCAAAAGGGACTATTCCTATGTCAGCACGCCAAACTATCGATGAGATTTTGCTAAAGTTTGCTCATCAAATAGGCTTGCCTGCACTGCATCTAACGGAAAATGAAGTAAGCTTAGCGTTTGATGATAATCTAAGAGTGCATATCATCTTTCATCCTGAATCGACAACCCTCCAGCTCGAAGCTGAGATTGTTGGTCTTCAAATCGTTAATTCCGATCTCTATCGTTCTTTCCTAGCCTTTAATTATCACTGGCCTGAGCATCAATTATTCTTTAGTTTAGATAATCATCGACATGTACTCTGTTTAAACCGACTCATTAACATTAAGCGACTGGATTATGAGTATTTTGAAACTGCTTTGGCGGAATTATTGACGCAAAGTGAGTCGTGGGAGTCGTTATTGTCTGCTCATGTCGCCACTGCTGAGGTAGCTCCGATGCCACAAACTTTAGACTTAAGAGTTTAGGTGTCTCTATGTCCAACGACATCCAATCTACATACACTAACTCACCGATTCATGAAGTAAAGCAAGCGCAGCAAAGTGATGCTCTGCCACAAGGAACGTTTCATGGCCGCAAAGTGACCCTACTCTCTTCATCAGAAAGCAGTTTGGATCGAATGAGCTCTAAAAGAGAACTTAGCGAGTGTTTAAACCAGTTTGCGAGTCTTGAGTCTTGTAATCGCGTCTTGGATTTTGATCAGCAGTTTAGTCTTGAAAAGCAAAACACCGCGGTCGAAAAACTACTTGAACGAAAAGTGACCGTAATTCAACGTTTCTGAGCACGCAATATAGACGGGTTCAAAATATAAATTTCACGGATATACACCCTCCCACCCGCAAGCCCATGCAATAAAAAACCCCGAAGGCTCGGGGTTTTGGTTAGTACTGCTTTTTCTTTGTTAACTACTTCATTTAGAAGAAGCCTAGTGGATCAACACTGTAGCTAATCAATAGGTTTTTCGTATTTTGGTAGTGATCCAGCATCATCTTATGTGTTTCTCGGCCGATACCCGACTTTTTGTAACCACCGAACGCTGCGTGTGCAGGGTAAGCGTGGTAACAGTTAATCCAGATTCGACCAGCTTCGATATTACGGCCCATACGATATGCGACGTTCGCATCACGCGTCCAAACACCTGCGCCTAAGCCATATTCGGTGTCGTTCGCAATTTCTAATGCTTCCGCTTCATCTTTAAACTTAGTGATGGCAATGACGGGGCCAAAGATTTCTTCTTGGAAAATACGCATCTTATTGTGGCCTTCCAACATTGTTGGTTGAATGTAGTAACCCTGATTGATTGACTCTGGCTGTTCAGAGACACCACCACCAAAGACCACTTTTGCACCTTCTTCACGGCCGATTTCTAGGTAACTTAAAATCTTATCAAACTGTTCTTGAGAAGCTTGGGCGCCTACTTGAGTATCGGTATCGAGCGGGTTACCTTGCTTGATTAACTGCGCACGTTCCGTCAATTTCTCTACAAACTTATCGTAAATCGCTTCATGAACTAATACGCGAGATGGACAGGTACAAACTTCGCCTTGGTTGAAGAAGCCAAGTAGCGTACCTTCGATACACTTGTCGAGGTACTCATCTTCGTAATCGAAAACATCTGAGAAGTAGATGTTTGGAGATTTACCACCTAGCTCCACTGTCGATGGGATCAAGTTGTCTGCTGCACATTTTAGAATGTGATTGCCAACTTGTGTTGAACCGGTAAACGCTAACTTCGCAATGCGGTTGCTGGTTGCAAGCGCTTGGCCCGCTTCTGAACCAAAACCATTAACAACGTTAATGACGCCCGGTGGCAGTAGATCACCGATTTTTTCCATCAAAACTAGAATCGACGTTGGCGTTTGTTCTGCTGGCTTCAATACCACACAACAACCTGCCGCAAGTGCCGGTGCCAGCTTCCAAGCCGCCATCAACATTGGGAAGTTCCACGGGATAATTTGACCAACCACGCCAATCGGCTCCGGGAAGTGGTAGCTTGCTGTGTGCTCATCCAGCTCCGCCGCACTGCCTTCTTGTGCGCGAATACAGCCAGCAAAGTAACGGAAATGATCCACCACCAAAGGTAAATCCGCAGCCAAGGTTTCACGAACTGGTTTGCCGTTTTCCCATGTTTCTGCAACTGCAAGTTCTTCTAAATGCTGTTCGATACGATCAGCGATTTTCAGCAAGATGTTAGAGCGTTCAGTCACACTGGTTTTCGCCCATTTTGCTTTGATGTTGTGTGCCGCATCCAATGCTAAGTTGATATCCACCTCGCCAGAACGAGCAACTTTACAATACGCTTGTCCGTTGATTGGTGAGATATTATCAAAGTACTCACCGCCCGTTGGTTTTACCCATTCCCCACCGATAAAGTTATCGTAATGCGATTTGAAATTAACGATGGCATTTTCACTACCTGGCTGTGCATAGATCATAACTCTTCCTTTTGTTTCTCGTTCAATGTGTTATTGCAGTGTCGTATCGCACTGTTCACAAAGAGCATTACGCAAGTCACACGCCAACTACACCACACTTGTTGTTAATTAAATGTAAAACTATGATTACCAAGCGATAACAAACCAAGTGAGCGATGTTTGAGCGGATGTATGGTGTGAACACCAATGTTCAAGTGTTCCAAAATGGCACACCCTCACTGTGACAAAATGGTACAGTCATGGAACTTCAACACATTAGCGATAACAATTGGCTTTCAACTTCATGGATCCGAAGTGAACAGGCGGGTTTAAAACAGCGTCGACGCCCTGAAGATATTCGAGTGACACCAGCGACACTTCAAGATAGGCGTCACCAACTCAACTTCTTATTGGAAACCGTCACCCAGTTTGCTCTCCCGCTGTTTAATCAGCTTTTTGCTCATAGTGACAGCCGCTTAATTCTGACGGATGCCGACGGCGTCATCATCGGCAGTTGGGGACAACCTAAGTTCCGCGAGAAGTTGACCGAAATTGCGCTAAGCTCTGGTGCGTGCTGGCAAGAAAAGGTCAAAGGCACCAACGCGATTGGGACTGCGATAGTTGAAGCAAAACCGGTCTCAGTCATCGGCGATCAACACTTCATCCAACATCATCGTTTTATTAGCTGCTCGGCCAATCCTATTTTCGATCATCTTGGTCATTTGATTGGCGTGCTAGATATCACCAGCGAACAAAAGAAACATGATTTCTCAACGCAAGTGCTGGTACAGAACATGGTTCAGCAAGTTGAAAATCAATTGCTTAACTTGATTCCACAAGGGCATATTCGTGTGGATTTGGCGTGTGAAAAAGGCTTACTAAACAGTGGATGGCAAGGCATTATCATCGCTAATGAAGATGGACAGATTCTCGCGCACAACCAAGTTGCTTCTCAGCTCCTCGCGCAACAAAACGTCATCGGGCAATCGCTCGACGACATTCTTTCTATCCAAAATGCCGACCATCCTTTCGTGTTCAAAACAAAGCCGTTGACCGACAAAAAAGTGAAGTCTCGTTCCGTTACCGCTTCGAATGATCTGCATTACGGCGATTCTACTGTCGAACATTGCTGGCAACAAGCCAATCGCGTTATCGATAAAGACATCAGCTTACTGATTCTCGGAGAAACTGGGGTTGGTAAAAATGAGTTTGTGAAAGCACTACATAAAAACAGTCAGAGAAAAACGGGGCCGTTGGTTTCCGTCAACTGTGGCGCACTACCGAAAGATTTGGTTGAGTCCGAATTGTTTGGCTACGTAGCTGGTGCATTTACTGGCGCAAACAGCAAAGGCTATCAGGGAAAAATTCGCCAAGCGCACAAGGGGATTTTGTTTCTGGATGAAATCGCAGATTTACCCTTGGAAGCTCAAAGCCGCTTGCTGCATGTATTGCAAGATAAAACCGTCCTTCCCGTTGGTTCAAACCAAAGTGTTCAAGTCGATACGCAAATCATCGCGGCCACGCACAAAGATCTCGAGAACTTGGTTAGCGAAGGATTGTTCCGTCAAGATTTATACTATCGCCTCAATGGTTTGATCATCGAATTGCCTCGCTTTGAAGAACGAGATGATAAGCAACAACTGATCGCAAATATCCATCGACGTCATGCTGAATCTGAACAACAATTTTGCCCTCACCTACTTTCTCTGCTGCTTTCTTACTCTTGGCCAGGAAACTTGCGTGAACTCGATAGTTTAATCAAAGTATCCGCATTAATGGCGCAAGGTGAAGAAACGTTGGAGCTCGCTCACGTACCGACTCACTTGAGTAAGAAACTCAGCCAAGCTCAAGACGTAACAACCGCTGCCGAACCCACGTTAGAACTGCGTGCAACCGTCGAAGACAAACTGCTCAAAACATATCAAGCCAATCAGGGGAACATAAGCAAAACATCTCGTATGCTTGGCGTCAGTCGAAATACGATTTATAGAAAGCTGAAAAGCCTCGGCATATTGGGTTAATCCATAACCTCAGATACAAAAAGAGCACCTTTTCGGTGCTCTTTCTATTTGAAACCTAGCTTACAGGCCGCCTTGTTGTTGCGCCTGTTTTACTAATGCCTGACGTTGAGTTTCCTTCTCAGAGATCACTTGGTTGTCCTTGTGTATTTCCTGATCCAATTCTGCCGGAATGAAAACAAAGTACTTGTTAAGAATCATCTTAGAACCTCAATTTGTTGTGTTAATCACCTTCTTGGTCAACGTAAACAACACCAGAAAAACACGTTTTACTGGATCCTTGTTGCTGATTTCAAAAAATAGAGGATGTTCATTTATTAAACATCCTCCATGTGGGCGCTAATTATAGGCGTAGTTCAAAGGCTTACCTAGCACTCTTTTTCGCCTTTCTTGCAACCTTAGTTTCATTCTCAAACCTGATGCAATCACACATATTCAATAAAGTACTGTTAAACAAAGAAAAGTGATTTTCATCGTGACTGATAATGAGGATGAGCTTCCCGGAATTATTGACTTGAAATTACGCCTAGTAAACTTGAAGGCTGCAATAATAGCGTTAAAAGGCCTTAATCCGCACAGCAAAAACTTTGAAGTGATAGACAAATGCATTCATATATTTGTAAAGCCGTTTATGGATTTGTCTACCAGTTCAATATTTCACCTTTTTTGAGAAATCTTTAGCCGCTTTTTTGTGTGAAACGCCCAAAAAGAACAGACAATCAAAGTGTGGTATATGGCCACACTTGTCTATCCCCACTCCGCTTTGGGAGGCGTTTATGAAAAGTAGCAAACTTGGCCATGTGATGTCTTTCAGCAGAATGTTTTCCTTCATTGCGTTTTTGACGGCTACATTCGCATGGATTCTCAGCATGTATGCCCTATTCACTGTTTCTGTAGTGGCTCTTGTGGTCAGCGCAATTCTCTACCTCAAAGACAGGTTTTATCAAAACAAGAAAACGACCACAGAAAAGAGCGCCTAGGCGCTCTTTGAGTTTCATAAAGCCAGACACAAAAAAGGATGCCAATTTGGCACCCTTTTGCTTTTATCCGTTTACTGACTGCGGATTACACGTCGTAAGTTGTAGACGCTGTGTCGCCGCCTGTACCAGTCCAGTTCGTGTGGAAGAATTCACCACGCTCACGGTCGATACGCTCGTAAGTGTGAGCACCGAAGTAGTCACGTTGAGCTTGCAGTAGGTTCGCAGGTAGACGAGCTGTTGTGTAACCGTCTAGGAACGTTAGTGCAGAAGTCGTACATGGCATTGGGATACCTGCTTCTAGAGACTTAGCTGCTACTTTACGCCATGCTACTAGGCTGCTTTGTAGGATACCTTTGAAGTAATCATCAGAGCCTAGGAATGCTAGTTCTGGATCCGCTTCGTATGCATCACGGATGTTGCCTAGGAACGCAGAACGGATGATACAACCACCACGCCACATAAGAGCAACGTTACCGTAGTTTAGGTCCCAGCCATTCTCGTTTGATGCTTCGCGCATTAGCATAAAGCCTTGAGCGTAAGAGATGATCTTAGACGCTAGAAGCGCTTGACGTAGTGCGTCAACCCACTCTTGCTTGTCACCTTCTACTGGCGTGATTGTCTTGCCGAACAGTTTCTCAGCTTCAACACGTTGATCTTTTAGTGCAGATAGGCAACGAGAGAATACGGACTCAGAGATTAGCGTTAGAGGAATACCTAGGTCTAGAGCGTTGATACCCGTCCATTTACCTGTACCTTTTTGGCCAGCAGTGTCTAGGATTTTCTCAACTAGAGGCTCACCGTCTTCGTCTTTGTAGCCAAGGATGTCAGCCGTAATTTCAACAAGGTAGCTGTTTAGCTCAGTGTTGTTCCACTCAGCGAATACCGCTTGCATCTCGTCTGCAGACATACCAAGACCGTCTTTCATGAACTGGTAAGCTTCTGTGATCAGCTGCATGTCGCCGTATTCGATGCCATTGTGTACCATCTTAACGAAGTGGCCCGCACCGTCGTTACCAACCCAGTCACAACAAGGCTCACCTGCATCAGTTTTTGCAGAGATACCTTGGAAAATTGGCTTAACCGCTTCCCAAGCTTCTGGAGCGCCGCCAGGCATGATAGATGGGCCAAAACGTGCACCTTCTTCACCACCAGATACGCCAGTACCGATGAAGTGGATGCCTTTTTCGCGTAATGCAGCAACACGACGGTTTGTATCTGGGTAGTTTGTGTTACCACCGTCGATGATGATGTCGCCCTTATCTAGTAGAGGGACTAGCGCGTCGATGAATTTGTCTACCACATCACCTGCGCGAACCATTAGCATCACTTTACGTGGCGTTTCTAGCTTCTCTACTAGTTCTTCTAGAGAGTATGCACCGATGATGTTCGTGCCTTTCGCTGGACCTTCCAGGAACTCGTCTACTTTAGCAGCAGTACGGTTGTGAGCGACCACTTTAAAACCGTGATCGTTCATGTTTAGGATAAGGTTTTGACCCATTACCGCTAGGCCAATTACACCGATATCACCTTTCATTGTTTCTCTCCAATTTTGTTTCATTGACGAGCAGCGTTTAAGCAATTTTTGCTGCTGCGTCCAAATCTAAATACCATTCCGTCAGACCAGATTTCGCTTGAATCTTAGCCGCTGGGTATGGCAGTGCGTGTGCAGGTGAACTGTTGATCTCTTCAACGATGTCCGCTTTTCCTGCACCAAGCACTAAGTAACTGATGCGTTTTGCTGCTTCTAAAACGCGTGCCGTTTTTGACACACGAAGCTGGCCCGACTCAGGATGAGACGCCACAAGAGCTAGGTTCGCATCATCATAATTCGTTTGGCCAGGGAACAGAGAAGCTGTGTGACCATCTGCACCAACACCTAATAAGATCCAGTCAAACACAGGGGTTCCGTTTTCAGTCGGAATCACCTCTGACATCTCTTTCGCAAAGCGTTCCGCTTCCACTTTAGGGTCATCTTCACCGCGAATACGGTGGATGTTTTCTGTTGGAATGTTTACTTGGCTAAACAGTAGCGCGTTCGCTTCTCCGTAGTTGCTTTCCGCATCGTCAGGTGCGACACAACGTTCGTCACCCCACCAGAAGTGGAGGTTTTGCCACTGAATAGAGGTTGCGTAAGCCTCTGAAGCCAACAGTTTGAACAGCATTTTAGGAGTGCTGCCGCCAGAAAGAGAGATGTGAACAGGTCGGCCCATTTCGCTGAACGCTTTCATGTCGTTAGCTAGGCTTTCAACTACCTGCTCTGCTGTTTGGTAGATCTTATGGTTGATCATAGTTCACAGTAATCCGTATCTGTTAAGTTTTTACATGGGAAGCGCCAAGCGCGACCATCACGCTGTAGCAGGTCGTCTGACTCTTTAGGACCCCATGTGCCGCATGCGTACCCGAAGAGGGATTGTGGATCTTGTTTAAAATCTAAAATTGGCTGTACGTACTGCCAACACGCTTCCACCGCATCACTACGTGCAAATAGCGTAGCATCACCATTCAAAGCATCAAGTAGAAGACGCTCATACGCAGTTAGCATTTGCGTTTCTTGTAGGTCAGCGTAATGGAAGTTCATTTTCACTTCTTTCGCTTCAAAACCTGCGCCTGGCTCTTTCAAGCCAAAGCTCATTTGAATGCCTTCGTCTGGCTGAATGCGAATGATCAGCTTGTTTTCTGGTGCGTTTTGACCAAACACTGGGTGCGGTGTTTGTTTAAAGTGGATAACCACTTCAGTCACGCGTGTTGGAAGACGCTTACCAGTACGCACGTAGAATGGCACGCCATTCCAACGCCAGTTGTTAATGTATGCTTTCAAACCGATGTACGTTTCGGTACGAGAATCATCTGCAACCCCCGGCTCTTCACGGTAGCCACGTAGACTTTGTCCACGAACTTCAGAAGCGGTGTATTGACCTAATACTAGATCGTTACGCAGAGCGTTTTCGTCCAAAGGTTTTAAACACTGGAGTACTTTAACGACTTCATCACGCATCGAATCTGCATTGATCTGTGCAGGTGGCTCCATACCCACCATCGCCAATACTTGTAGCAGGTGGTTTTGGAACATATCGCGCACGGCACCCGAGTTGTCGTAGTAACCACCACGCTCCTCTACGCCGAGGAATTCTGCTCCCGTGATTTCAACATAATCAATGAAGTTACGGTTCCAAAGCGGCTCAAACATCGCGTTTGAAAAACGAAGTACAAGAAGGTTTTGTACCGTCTCTTTACCTAAGTAATGGTCAATTCGGTAAATTTGATGCTCTTGGAAGTGCTCGTGAATTTCTTTATCCAGAATACGCGCTGATTCAAGGTCATAACCGAATGGTTTCTCAATAATCAGGCGTTTCCAACCATCTTCTTCTTTGTTTAGGCCGTGTGCTGCAAGACTTGCAGGAATCACACTGTATAAACTTGGTGGGGTTGCTAAGTAGAAAAGCGTATTGCGCTGATCGAAACGATATTCGTCAGCAAGTTGGTCTAAACGAGAAGATAGCTTACTGTAATCTTGTGTGTCAGAAGTATTGATAGCTTGGTAGTGCAGATGGTTAATAAATGCATCAAGCGTTTCTGGCTCAGTCTTTTCCATTTCCTGAAGCGATTTTTTCAGCTTCGCGCGGTAAGACTCATCACTGTATTCAGTGCGACTTACACCCAGAATGGCAAAATTTTCTGGAAGCTGCTTGTTCGCATAGAGGTGGTATAAAGCAGGAATGAGCTTACGGTATGTAAGGTCACCTGAAGCACCAAAAATAACGATGCTGCTGTTTTCTGGTATTACCATCATCTTTCCCTTAAAAACGAGGTACTTATTGTGTGCCCGGATACGGCTAAAGGATGAGCCAACCCTATCAATGGCACCTCAAAATAGAAAATTGGTCTTACCTATTACGTTGATAGGTAAAGTCTATAGGCCCAAAGAACCTCAAGAAGTAGCACTCCCAAATCTGTTGGAAACACGACGTATTAAGGTCATTTAGGTCACTTATGTCTCAAAAGTACACACTGTACTCGCTGGAGGAGAGTCCGACACGGTGCAGTATTGTCTACGACTATTTGATTTACATCAACACTTGCCAGTGCAAACGTTTAAATAAGTTACACAAAACATCATAAATATTTGTATTTTATGGATAAAAAAAGTTGCACTAACGTAAGACAAAAATTAAGCAAAAACTCTAATATGGACAATCCTTACCCACCCTTGCAATCCATTACAATTTTATTGTGATCTATGTAGCCTGAATTTTATCCTCTCACTCTATTGATAATGATACTCAATTAAAGATAATGAGGATACTATTAATGCGAAAGTAGAACGCCATGAAACCAGGCACAAAGAATCTGCACCCGATAAACCGAATACACTCTGTGCTTGATTACATTCACAACAATCTAGATATCGCACTTAGTGTGGATGAAATCTCGAAAGCAAGCTGCTGGTCACGTTGGCAACTGCAACGCGTTTTCCAGCAACACACTGGCGTATCCGTCGCTCACTATATTAGAGAGCTAAAACTAAGCCTTGCGGCTGAACGCTTAATCCATACATCAGATCGCTCGTTAGATATTGCGATAGAAATGGGGTTTGCGTCTGAACATGCATTTAGTCGAGCGTTCAAAAATATGTTTTCAAAGAGTCCTCGGGATTATCGTAAAGCTCAGCAACTAACGGGCTTGAGGCAACCTTTAACATTGCGCGATACACCAGAAGACGAAAATAGACATAAGTGCTTTATCGAAGTTCGAATAGAAACAAAACCTGCTTTTGTGCTTGCTGGTTATCATGAACCTATTTATGGATTGTTTTCCGCAACGCCCAACTTCCAATCCAAGGTGCCCTCGCTGTGGTCACAGCTCTATTCATCAGAAAACCATACTCATCTGGAAAGAAACTATCTTGGTGTGATTGACGTAACAAAAGCGTATTCAAGCAACCAGCAACTCGAGTATTGGGCAGGTTATGAGTACAACTCAGCGTCAAAAACTTCAATATCCAAAGTCTCTACGCAAGAACCAGATCTTCTGGTTGTTCCTAAGCAAACCTACGCAGTGATTACGCACATAGGTAAAGCATCAAATCTAGCGGCGACGCTTGAGTGGTTCATTTTGCACTGGCTCCCCTATTCCAATTATCACGGTATTGATGGCTACGAGTTAGAAGTTTATCCAGAAGACTATGATGTTGAGAGCGAGAATGCCCAAATGCATTACTGGATACCTGTCAAACCGAACGAAGCCACTCCCATTAGATAGAAGCCTAAGCACTTAGGTTCTGGCTTTGCACCAAATTGTTAACTTTTCCTATTTCTTTCGCTATAGAATGCAAACAACAATCATTATCAACAAATAAAAGTAGTGGAATTAATAAATATGGAAAGTCCGAATCGATTTCATCGTTCTGCGGTTGCAGTCGTGGTATCCGCGCTTATTGCTGGTCACGCCAGTGCCACTGAGAGCACTTCTCAGCACGAAACTATCACAGTACTTGGCGAAACATACCGAAACACCGCAACTAAAACCGTTTTAGAACCGGAAGAAACGCCGCAAGCGATCACGGTAATCACTAAAGATGACATGGACCTGCGCGGCGTAAACTCGGTGAGCGAAGCATTACGTTACGCGCCTGGCGTAAATACAGAGCTGCGTGGCGGTGCCGTTTCCCGACTTGACCTATTCAATATTCGTGGTTTTATTAACTACACCAACTTTTATGATGGTCTTCCTTTGCTGTACAACGGCTGGAACCTTCAACCTCAGGTCGATTCCGTTGCCCTTGAACAAATCGAGGTTTTTAAAGGGCCAACGTCTGTTCTTTACGGCAATATTCCACCAGGAGGCATGGTCAATATTATCGCCAAGGCGCCTCAGTCAACACCTTCGCACTCTGTCTCGATTAGTACTGGGACTAACAGCCTAAAAAAACTGACGTTCGACACCACAGGACAAATTGGTGATTCTAATGTTGATTACCGTATTATCGGCCTCGTAAAACAGCGAGATGGTCAAGCCGATACGTCTGAAGACGAACGTTATGTCCTCGCTCCATCTTTCAATTGGCAAGCGACAGAAAGCACCTTAGTCAACGTGAATGTTTACTATCAAAATGATCCATCAGCAGGTATCTACACGACCGTGCCAGCGTCTGGCTCAGTGATTGACAACCCACTTGGCTCGATGTCACCAAGCACTTATTTGGGGGATGAGGACTGGAACACTTACGAACGCGAAGTTCTGATGATGGGTTACAAAGTCCAACACGACTTTAACAACAATTGGCAATTTCTACAGAATGCCCGCTACATGACCGCCGATGCCTATCAGGAAAACACATATAACGGTGCACTTGAAGCGGATAACCGTACCGTTGGTCGAAATGCTTATTTAACCGATGAAAAGTCCAAATCCTTTGTGATTGACAACCAACTATCTGGCTACGTTAAAACAGGAAATTTTGAACATAACTTATTGTTCGGGCTTGATTATCAGTATCTAGATTCAGATGTAAAATACAAAGACACGCTTGGGTATTCGCTAACTCAGGACATTTTTAATCCTGACCACAACAGCATTGATCGTAATGCACTGAATTTCCAATACAAACAAAACTTAGATATCAAAACGAAGCAGATTGGCGTTTATTTGCAAGATCAAGTTCGTTACAACCAACTTGTAATGATTGCGGGTCTTCGTTGGGATAAATACGATTCAAATACAGACGCCGTGAGCGATTACCTAGGAGCAATATCTAACAGCAAGGAAGAGTTAGACGATACCAACGTATCTTTCCGAGTCGGCGGTTTGTATGAACTCGACTTCGGCCTATCCCCATACCTTACTTACTCCGAGAGTTTTGAGCCGATTGCGGGTGCAGATGCCACAGGCAAAGCGTTTGAACCATCAACCGGGCATCAGTGGGAACTCGGTTTTAAGTACGCGCCATTGTCTGGCGATATTTCGGGTAATTTAGCGTTCTTCCATATTACGAAGAAAAACGCGATCTTGACCGATCCGAATAATCCATATGCACCGAACTATCAAGCGGGCGAAGTGGTATCACAGGGTGTTGAACTAGAGGCAAAGTGGCAAGCCACAGCACAAGCTGATTTCACTCTAGGCTACACGTATACCGATATGGAGATTACCGAGGACAGTTATTACAACCAAGAAGGTAAAACGCCAGTTTGGGTACCTGAGCAAACGGCCTCTTTATGGGCCAATTACTTCTTTGAAGGAAATCTTTCAGGCCTTCGTACCAGTGCTGGCGTTCGCTATGTCGGAGAAGCACAAATTGATGCTCAAAACAGCGAAAAAGTGCCTGACTACACCTTGTTTGATTTTGCAGCAAGTTACGATTTCTCAACAGTATCTGAATCAATGAAAGGGGCTAGCGTCACCCTTTCTGCAAGCAATCTATTCGATAAAGAATATTATTCTTGTTACGACAAAAATAACTGTTGGTTTGGCGCTGAGCGCTCTATTGAAGCGAAGTTAGAATACAACTTCTAGTCTCTTGCAATAATTTGTAAAGCGATGGTTTCTACAATAAGCCATCGCTTTTTATTTTGCATAGAGCATCAATATAAACGCTACCGCGTCACTTTTTTATAGCACCTTTCCGGCCTACCTACCGACCCATAGTTTAAATCAGCCTCTAGTTCACCAGTGCTGATCAGATACTCCAAATAGCGCCTTGCCGTTGTTCGGCTCGCACCAATCTTTTCGCCTGCCTCATCAGCGGTCAGCACACTACCATTTGGGAACAACTCTCTGATCTTATCCAAGGTTACACCATCAATCCCTTTCGGTAATCGGTTCGGCAAGTTGTCTTGATTGGCGTGAGACTGCAGCATTTTATCAACGAGGTTCTGATCCAAACTCTCTGCGATGTCTAGTTGTTGGCGTTGGGACACATACTTTTTCAGTGCGGCATCTAAGCGTGGAAACATCACTGGTTTTAACAGGTAATCGACAACGCCACCTCTCATTGCCTGTTGTAGCGTATCGACATCCCTTGCCGCGGTAATCAAAATGACATCACACGTTTGGTTGTTCGCACGTAATGTATTGAGTATCTCAAGCCCTGTTCCATCAGGAAGGTATACATCCATCAACAAGAGGTCTGGCTTAAGAATATCGAGTTGCATTTCCGCTTCCATTCTCGTGGTCGCAATGCCGACCACTTCCAAACCTGCCAATTGGCTTAAGTATTTGTGGTGCAGCTCAGCAATAGCCAGATCATCTTCAATGATCATTACGCGAGTCGCCATACTCATAATTGTTCTTCCTTGGGTAAATACACCGTTATTCTTGTTCCATAATTTGTGTTGGGCATCATCTCAACATGGCCGTGATATCGAGTAGCCAACTGGTTGACAAGATGCAATCCTACCCCCCGATTTTGACGAGATTTCGTCGACACCCCTTTTTTAAATAGCGCCTGCGGCTCTATATCGCTTGGTAAACCACAGCCTTGATCTATCACCTCAAGTATCACTTCATTTCCGTAATCGCTCACTGACACATCGATATTTCTGCGCTCCGATGCGACATTCGATTCATCACGAATCGAGGTTAACGTTGCATCGAAAGCATTATCAATTAAGTTGCCCAGAATGGTGACAAGGTCTTCCGAATTTAGCCACTCAGGCAGAGGCTCCAAACGGCTGCCTTCTTCAACCACCAGCTGTAAGCCTAACTCGCGAGCACGTTCAGTTTTTCCAAGCAACATACCTGCAATTAACGGGTCTTTAACGGTGTCTCTTAAAAATTCGATCATCGCTTGATAGTGTGCGGTTTCTTGCCCAATTAACTTTTGTACGGCATCCAGCTCCCCCATCTGAACTAACCCGCTAATGGTGTTTAGCTTATTTCGATGCTCATGGGTTTGCGAACGTAATAAATCTGCATATTCTTTGGTTTGTGATAACTGCTCGGTTAGGTCATTGATTTCATCCCTTAAACGGAAACTCGATACTGCCCCCACTATTTTTCCATCCACATAAATTGGCGAACGGTTTGCGATCAGACGTTTATGATTAAGGAATATCTCAATATCATGATCTTCCTGTCCGGTTTCTAGCACCGTATATAAGTCACTATCGCGTAACGTCTCAGTCAACGGTTTATTAAGAGCTGCCTCTCTATCAATACCGAGAATCTGACAGGCGCTACGATTGATCGAGCGAAGTATCCCTTGGGCATCAATACTTAACACGCCTTCTTTAATGGTACTCATCGTCACTTCTAATTCGCCGTACAACCGCCCTATCTCTTCAGGCTCGAACCCCAAAATGGCGCGCTGAAACTTTCTCGACGCATAATTGGATACAATGGCATTAGCGACAACAACTACGATGACCATTAAAATCAAAAAGGCCAAAAATGGTTCGATGCGGTCTTGCAGCCGGTCGAGCAAATAGCCAACCGAAACCACACCAATGATGTTCCCTTGCTCGTCAAAAATCGCAGCTTTACCACGAACTGAATAACCTAACGAGCCCTGTGCCGTCGAAATATAAGACAATCCCTGCTCTAGCGCTCGACGATTGTCACCACCTCTCATTGGTTTACCCAACCGCTCATCAACGGGGTGAATTAAGCGCACTCCCTTATGGTCGCCAATAACGATGAATGCAGCACCGATGGCTTCGGTTAATTCTCGGAAACGGAGTTGGTATGGCTGAGGATTTTGGGTTGCGACCATTTCGCGAACAACGGCGGAGTCTGCTAAAAAACGGGCAACACCCAGTGCTTTTTCTCCCATTTCTTGCTCTTGATTGATTTTGAGATAAGTGAATCCTGCAGCGACAAGTAATAGAAGTTCTATCAACCCCGACAGCGTCATAATAATGAGCATTCGCTTACGAAAGCTGATCGTTTTCCAACTCATTGATACATCCTTATGATTCACTCCCAAGCGATTACGTTAACACTCAGTTAACAGCATGGCTTTGTTGCGGTGATAAATCTGTGAGGAAGGCAAGCAAACCGCAGAGTTTACGGTTAATTAATCGACGAGCTGAAACATAAAATTACAACCATTCACCAAATTTAGCATTCCTCTCTGATACTCAATTCCATACATAAATTGCCCTTTAAAACATGATCGTGATCACATCGATTTTAGCGGTTTTTGAGGCGTTTTTAGACTTTCCAACGTATAATTTTTAATCAACGAAACCATTGAGAGTTTCGGTTAGAAAGCAGTGAAGCTGGAAGTCTATTAAAAGCTCAACATTGATGTCAGTGATTTGGACACAAATAAAACAAAACACAAATACTGACTATATGACAAACACTTAGACACCATCTGAAAACTGGAAAACTATAAACAGAGGTGCATTTATAGTTAGAAGGAACACCAAACATGGAACGCGATACCTTTGGAATATGCCTGAATAAGGCCATGCTGTCAGAGAATATGTATTCAACGTTTACACACGTCAGGGCTTATGAAAAAAACGGAGGCGGTACTTCTGATCTCAAGGTCCTGTTATCGTTCCCTCAAATGAGTGGAAAAGACCTATTGAATACGATGCGAGGTTCTCGTCAGCTTGAGTGGAGAGCGGAGTTTCACTGTCCATATACGAAATAAACTTGTAACATCTCCCGCGCCCAGCACAAACATAACTGGGCGCATACTACTACCCAATTTCCCCTCCTACTTAACACCAAGTTACGAATCCTTTATATTAGAGCTTATACTCTACGACAAAGCAGCCATTATGAAAAAAACAGGAAAGTTTTGGATACTGGGCTTACTTAGCAGCTCGATTTCCCTTGCCTGTCATGCGGCACCGATCACTTTTGATACCGCATGGCAGCTATTGCTAGAAAACAACTATTCTCTTAAAGCTCAACGCTCAAACGTCGAGAATTACCAATACCAAGAGAGTGCCACCAGCAATCTCAACTTACCTCAGGTTACCATTGGCGCGAATTACACGCGTTTAGATACCGATATCACGCTGTCGGGAAAACAGATCCTAGACAGTACAGGAACACACATTAACGTACCTCCTGCTTTTCAACCTATTTTTGGTGCCTTAGCTAATACTACTTCGACCATAACCGAACGCGATATTTTCTCTTCGTCTATTCGTGCCATTTGGCCAATTTTTACTGGTGGTCGTATTTCTGCGGCTCAATCAGCAGCAGAAGGCAAAACAGATGAGGCTAAAAGCCAGCTTCTAATGGAACAACAAGCGCGCTTTGAAGATTTGTCGAAGTACTACTTTTCTGTCGTGCTGGCAAAGGAAGTACTCGCAACGCGGCAAGCGGTTGAAGCTGGACTAAAAAAGCATCGAGATTTTGCCATTAAGCTTGAAGAGCAAGGACAAATCGCACACGTTGAGCGCCTGCAAGCCGAGGCTTCTCTAGATAAAGCATCAGTAGAAACACGTAAAGCCGCTAGCGATTTGAGTATCGCTCAGGCCGCATTAGGTAAATTACTCGCACAAGATGATGCCGTAGAGCCCGCTGAATCTTTGTTTATCAACGACAGTCTTCCCCCTCTTACCGCTTTTGTCGATCAAACGTTGCTTACCTATCCGGGGTTAGACCTTCTGAGCGCTAAACACAAACAAGCCTCTAGCTTAATCAAAGCAGAAAAAGGGAAATACTATCCTGAAGTTTACCTTTACGGAGACTACAGCTTGTATGAAGACGACTCTCTCGCAAGCCAAATGAAGCCTGACTGGTTAGTTGGTGTCGGTGTCAGCATTCCACTGATTGAATCAACAGGGCGAAGCGAAAAAGTCAAAGCAGCTCAAAGTGTCGTCTCACAGGTCGACTCATTAAAATCCCAAGCCAAACAAGATTTATCGCTGCTAGTACAAAAGACATACTTGGAGGCTCAGCAAGCCATTGATGAAGTACAAGGGCTCGAATCTAGCATTGAACTTGCTAACGAAAACCTGCGTTTACGTGAGAAGGCATTTACTCAGGGTCTGTCGTCTTCTCTGGATGTTGTGGATGCACAACTTTATGTCGCTAGTATAGAAACACAACGTTCAGCGGCGCGTTTCCGCTATTTAATATCTTTAACCAAGCTACTCGCATTGAGCAGTGAAATGAACAGCTTCGAACAATATCAAAATACCGCTTATATCCCTGCTTCAACATCCAAAGAGGTGAAATAAATCATGGCAGCTAAATCACTAAAACCCGTTTTACTCTCACTTTGTGCTTTGGGTGTTGCCTCTTGGGTTGGGTATCAATTTTACCAAGCCTATCAACCGGAACCGATCCGCTTACAGGGATTAATTGAAGCCCAGCAATACAGTATTTCCTCAAAAGTTCCAGGGCGTATTGATGAGGTCATGGTACGTAAAGGCGACGATGTAGAGAAAGGTCAGCTTATTTTTACCCTTCATAGTCCTGAAATTGAAGCGAAGTTAGAACAAGCAAAAGCAGGTGAAAAAGCGGCGGACGCCTTAGCTCAAGAAGCTGAGAAAGGCGCACGTGAGCAACAAATCCAAGCAGCAAAAGATCAGTGGATGAAAGCCAAAGCCGCTGCGAATTTAATGGAAAAAACCTACAATCGTGTGAATAACCTTTATAACGATGGCGTGGTTGCAGAACAAAAACGCGATGAAGCTTTAACTCAATGGCAAGCAGCGAAATACACAGAAAGTGCTGCGTTTCAAATGTATGAAATGGCAAAAGAAGGCGCTAGAAGTGAAACCAAAGTGGCTGCGGCGGAAAAAGCGCGCATGGCATCAGGTGCCGTAGCCGAAGTAGAAGCGTATGCGAAAGATACTCAGATCTACAGCTGGTTTGACGGCGAAGTCTCTCAAGTTCTACTTCAAAGTGGTGAATTAGCACCTCAGGGCTTCCCGGTTGTTACCGTGATAGATACAGAAGATGCCTGGGCGACACTTAATGTGCGTGAAGATTACCTTCAACACTTTAATAAAGGAGCAACCTTTGATGCCTATTTGCCTGCCTTAAATAAAAATGTTGAGTTCAAAGTAACGCATGTTGCCGTTATGGGTGACTTTGCAACGTGGAGAGCAACCGATGCTTCTCAAGGTTTTGATCTTCGTACCTTTGAAGTAGAAGCTCGTCCAGTTCAACCCGAACCTGAACTGCGTATGGGAATGAGTGTTGTCGTTGAACTTTAATCACAACCACTAGGTTAATGCTATGACGATTAAGATTTCACAGCGGCATATCTTACGACGAGATAAGTGGTTGCTTTCGTGCCTTACTTGGATACCGATTTTGCTCGCAATGATGATTTGGGGAGTGTTCTCTGCGGGCATTGCCCGGGATCTGCCAATCGGTGTGGTTGATCTACAACATTCCCAACTTTCTCGAAAGCTCATTCAATCTTTGGATGCGTCGTCGAGTCTGGCTGTTAATTATCACTACACCAGTGCAAGCGAAGCAAAAAATGCGATGATTGAAGGCGATATCTACGCTTACGCGGTCATCCCATCTAAGTTCGATCAAGATATTCTCCAGCACCGCCAACCTCAACTCTCTGTCTTTTACAACAGTCAGTACATTTTGGTAGCGAAATTGATCAACTCTGCCGTTGCGCAAGCACAAGGCTATTTCGATGCTCAGGTTGAAGTAATGAGCAACTTGGCTAAGGGTAACACCACAACTTTAGCAGCGGCTGGACAGGCTGTACCCGTGTCAACACAAATAACCGCATTATTTAACCGTAACAATAACTACGCACAATTTTTGGTAACGGCTATCGTGCCAGCCATTTGGCAAATATGTATTGTAGTAAGCACTATTTTGATTCTTACCGCGCACTTTCGCATTTATGGTGGAAAGAATGGCTTTGCGTTTTTGGGCGAAAAGCCATACGCCAAGCTCACTTCCCTATTAAGTCAGTACATTCCGGTCTTTATGGCGCAAGGTGCATTGTTCTTATACTGGTTTTATTCCGTGCTTGATTGGCCAATGGAAGGCAGTTTTTTGGTTATGCTATTAGCACAATTGGCGACGGTTATCGCCTGTATCATTATGGGGGCGTTGTTCTTCTTCTTGTCGATGGATCCTGCACGTGCGATGAGTTTTGCTGGCGCGTTTACGGCTCCAAGTTTCGCGTTCATGGGAATTACATTCCCAGTTTCTGACATGAACACGCTCGCTTATGCATGGCGTTCATTATTGCCGATTACCCATTACATTGAAGTGCAAGTGAGTCAAGCAAGCTATGGAGCATCGGCCGCACAATCTTTAAGCTCGCTATGGCCTATGGTTGGCTACGTTGTGCCCTTGCTCATTACCGCAGCCTTGATGGGTAAACATCGAACAGCTTCATCAACACGCCAAGCGAAGGAGGCGGTATGACATTGTGGCAACTGATTAAAGCGGAACTGAAGGCCGTTCTAACCAATCCAGTCGTTACGTTGACCGTGTTTGGTGGTGTCGTATTTTACTCGTTTTTATACCCTTTGCCTTATGCACAACAAACGCCTCGTGAACAACCAATCGCGATTGTTAATTTAGATGGTAGTCAGACGAGTTTAAAGCTGGAACGTATGGTTGATGCCACTCCACAAGTCAACGTAGTTACTCGACTTCATACGATTGCCGATGCAAAACAAGCATTTTTACAACGAGAGATCACCGGTTTTTTAGTCATACCAGAACACTTTTACAAAGACCTCATGTTAGGTAAAAGCCCGACTCTAGCCTACGCTGCGGACGCCTCGTATTTTCTCGTGTACGGAACCGTGGTAGAGGGATTGGCCCAAGCGGGAAGCACATTAGAGGCCCAAGTGAAAGTCAGTAAAATGGTGATAGGTGGTGTGCCCATGAGTATGGCTAGCCATAATTACTCTGCTATTAAGCTTAATATGAAACCGACGTTCAACCCAACCATGGGTTACATCGAATACGTAGTGCCAGCAGTATTTGTTCTGATTTTACAACAAACGTTGATCATGGCGGTTGGATTACAAACGGGAACACAGCGTCATGGTCGTGGCTACTGGTCTCAAGTATCAACGGGAGCGCTGCTGCTTGTGAGAACGTTAGTATTTGTGGCAATTTATTATTTACTCGGCGCCTATTATTTTGGTTTTAGCTTCGAACGTTTAAGCGTAAACCATATCGCCAACGCGGGCGAACTACTGACCATGTTGTTCCCGTTCTTTTTAGGTTGTTGCGGACTAGGCTTCTGGCTAGGTTACTTACTACCTAGGCGTGAACTGGTCACCTTAGTCGTCCTCGTGAGCTCTATGCCGCTCATTTTCTTGGCTGGCTTTATTTGGCCAGTTGAAGCTATTCCTGCTCCCCTACTAAGGATTGCTGATTTAAGCCCAAGTACTTGGGCGATCAAAGCTTTCTTAGCGCTAAACCAAATGGGGGCAACCTGGCAACAAGTCGCACAACATTGGACGGCACTTTGGGCATTGACCGTGCTTTGGGGTAGCGTTGCGTACTGGATTGCTAAGCGCAATAACAAGCCAGTTGTAACAGAAAGTCTAAGTTGATTTCTCTCTACAGCTCAAAGATATAATCACAAATCAAAAACCTGATGGACGATCTGAGGGGCGAAGTATCGCCCCTTTTTTATTGGCGACGTTAGCCAACGTGATTGGAAAGTTCGTTTAGCATGCTTCAGCCTCTCTAAATGGCACCTTCGGAACGATCCCATGACCTTATCGACAAATAGTTGATTTTTTGGAAGCATTGTTTATGTCACATGTTGTAACATTGCTTACCTAACGTATTGTAACAAGAGAGAATTGGATGTCTAAAGCGGAATCATCTTCCAGAAAGTTAAGCTTTATTATTATTGGCCTCGTTTTTGTGGTTTGGCTATATAGCTTGTGGGCTGATCGAGTAACACCAATCACTGGCACCGCTCGGATTCATTCTTATCTTGTCCGTATCACTCCAGAGGTTTCGGGGAACCTAACTGAAATCCATGTTCGTAATAATCAAGTCGTTAATGCTGGTGATGTGCTTTTCGAAATTGATCCAAGAGATTATCAAATTAATCTGCGTTCAGCCGAAGCAAACTTAGCCATTGCTGGCCAAAACATTGGAGCCAACACAGCGGCTGTTGAAGTGGCACAAGCTAAGGTCATTGAATCACTCGCAGCTCGTGACAACGCAAGAGAACAAGCAGCTCGCGTAACCGAGCTCGCCGCAAAAGGGGTATTGAGTAAATCTGAGCTAGACAACGCCATCGAAGCCAAAGCACGAGCTCAAGCCACATTAGAGGCAGCAGAAGCGTCCTTAGCTCAAGCCAAGCATAATCTTGGCCCCGAAGGGCAAGATAATCCCCAGATTCTCGCAGCTATAGCAAATCTTGAAAAAGCGCAACTCGACTTACAACGAACGAAAGTGATTGCTCCATCAAAGGGGATCGTTTCTAACTTACAACTCACTGTTGGGCAAAAAGCGACGACTGGCTCACCTCTTGTCACTTTCATTGATCCGAGAGGCGTGTGGGTATCAGCGCTTGTTCGCGAAAACTCACTCGAGCATGTTCGTGCGGGACAAAAAACAAAGATTGTGTTGGATGCTTTACCTGGCAGAGTGTTTGAAGGGCGAGTAGAAAGCATTGGTTGGGGTACTGGTGGCAGTAACGACGTCGATCCGACAACTGGCTTTTTGGTTGCAGACAATAACTCCTTAAATGCACAGCGCTATCCTGTAAATATTGTTTTTGAAGGCGGAGATATTCCCGAAAACGTACGTTATGGTTCGAAAGCAACGGTCGCTTTTTTAACTGAGCAAAGCACCTTTGGAGAGTGGCTGGCCTCTTTCTGGATGAGAGTGTTGAGTATCTGGACTTATGTTTCATAGTTCAGCAAATCCAATCATTAGATTGGTTTTCACTCCGATTCTTTTACTGTTTTACTTACAGTATTCAGGTGCGCCTACTCCCTTTATCGCGCCAATATTCGTTGTGATTTTTCTAACTCTGATGCCATCTAAGCCCCCGTTCAACATGATGGTGAAATTGCTGGTAATACTCTCACTTCTCAGCTTTGGCATCGTAACTTTAGCAGGAGCGCTCATGAGCTCTCCTAGTGGCTTCTTACTGTTTACTTGGTCACTTCTCTGTTGGAGTTATTACCGAAGTCATCGCGATCCCAAAGACATCGTTTCGACACTCACTTTGATTGTTGTATTGATTATCGTGGTCACAAGCCAACAAATGGGGTTGTCGCTTGAGGGGTTGCCATGGGTCTTATTGTAGTGGTCAAGTAAAATTGGCCACGGTTTTATGAGGAAACCAGAACTGTCGTTCTGATTCATTTGGTGTTAATCCACCATTATATTGATGGG
>NZ_NCTH01000036.1:0-39914 GCF_002105475.1 Vibrio sp. ArtGut-C1
TTTCATTGAAACCTAATTTGAAGCCGAAGCTTCTAATTGGATTATCATCAACGAGTGCCCACACAGATTGATAGGTCTATATTGTTAAAGAGCTTGCTTCGTAAGCTTTGCTATCGAAGCGGAGGCGTATTCTAAGGAATTAATTCTTAGTGTCAAACACTTTTTAAAATTAATTTTTAGAAGCTTTCTTTCGCCTTATTGCCAATTGCTTTTGCGTTTCCGCTTTGCCCTGACAACGGAGGCGCATTATAGGGAGATGATTTTTCTTGGCAACCCCTTTTTAGAAAAAAAACTAAAAAAAAGCGTCGAGTGATTAAATCTCACTCAAACGCTTATTTTTAGCACTCAGTTGTTAACTTCAAGTAGCAAATAGGCAATCAGTATGTGTCTACCCAGCTCTCTTTAAAGCTGGTGATATCAAGATCCAGTGATTGCGCCGCTTCGATTTGCTCAATTGCCTCTAATTCTTTATTTACACTATTCATCGTCAATGTGTTGTTGTCTAACTCAAACACTTGTTGTTGCGTTGTGTAATAGAACTTAAGCGTAGTGAGCGCTTTTACATCGTCATTGCTCGCGGCTGCTTTAATGCTTTTTAGTTTACGAAATATTTTGTTGTGCAGTTGCTTGAGCTTCCAAACGTACAGCACCTCTTCCATGTATGGTCGAGTTTTAATTTGATTCAATAAAGAGAGGGAAGTTGCGACTGCGAGAACGACACCAATCAAATTCCAATGAAAGTTTCCCGTTGATTGTTCAGGTACGACTTCAGTGTTGCCAAACAAAACAATAAGCAAGGTACTAAAGGCAAGAGATGAGATAGCGAGCAACGCAACAAAACCGCCAATCACCAGGTTTACTTTCTTTTTATAAATGTCTTTATTTATCTTTTTGATTTCCATATACCGCTCCTAACAGGGTTGCCTCCTATTCTAACCAGCACACTCCGCACGACAATCGAAGCTTTGTAAGTAAGTTCACATTTACTATTAAACTCGCATCCCTTCCCTGCTTGGGTATATACTTCCGCGCATTCACTCTTCCTATATAGAGGCTAAATTCATGCGCTCTTTTGTTTTACGAGCTCGCGCGGCGCCAACGACCAGCAAAGCACTATTAGAAGGTGTTGGTAACGAGGCGCATACCGAGATCCTTGCTCATACCATGATGAACACCATGTTCGTGGCACAATCTCACCGTGAAGATGTGGTTGTCCACTTGGTATTAGAGAGCACGAAGGATTACTCGCGCACGATTACCATTCGTTCAAACGACATTACCAATATTGGTGGTTTTCACGAGTCAACGTTGATCGCTGCCGTTGCCCGTGCGTTGGACGCATCTGTTGGTATGGGTAAAGAGCAGCTTCGTGAAGTTGAGCCGGGTATTACGGTTCGTACAGTAAGCTTCGAACGCTTGGTTCAAGAACTAGCCGAAGATCACCAGCTTTATATGTTGGACAAGAAAGGCGAATTTGTTCGTGACGCAGAAATTGGTGAAAATCCATGTTTCTTACTAACCGATCACATTCCGATGCCGAAGAAGTCGTTCAACAGCTTGAAGCGCCTAGGTACTGAGAAAATTAGCCTTGGGCCTAAGATGCTGTTTGCTTCTCAGTGTGTAGTACTGATCCACAACGAACTGGATATCCGCGAATTCTAGTTATTCGCGTACACGTTGCTAGATGATGAAAGAGGACTCGATTGAGTCCTCTTTTTTGTTTCTGATTTTCTATGCCGCGCTTATTTTCCGCCAATACTCAAGCGAGCAAAACGCACATCTGGTGCGAAGAAAGTGCGGCTATCATTAATAAGCTGGGTATCACCCACAGCTTCTACTTCTTGCAGCATCTTATAGAAGTTACCGGCAACTGTAATTCCGCGCACAGGTTGAACACGTTGACCATCACGACACAAGAAACCACTCGCACCAAATGAGAAATCACCACTGACAGCATCTGCACCAGAGTGAACCCCTTGCAGTTCCACTAATTCTAGGTATTCACCTGCTTTGACTTCTGGCGCACTGCTGTTGCCTGTCGCAATCACTTTGTGATTCGCTGACACGTCTAAGCTCGATTTTGCACCGCGAGCAGCACTTGCCGTCGACACTGCACCCAAATAACTCGCTGTTTGGCTATTGTGCAATAGCGTATTCAGTTGGCCATTAGCGATCAACACATTGTCTTGGGTGGCAAAACCTTCACTATCAAACCCTGCGATAGCCATACCATTCGGCATGTATGCCGCATCGGTAAAGGTAATCAAGTCACTCGCAACACGTTGACCAAGCTTATCACCCAGTGGCGTAATGCCTTTCATCGCGCTTACACCAGAGAAAGCACTGCCGAAAGCACCGAATAAACTTGCCAGCGCATTGATGTGGAAAATAGCGGGGTAGTTACCCGTCGCAACCGGTACACCTTCAAGAAGATCACGAGCAAGGTTGTAACCGCCTTCTATACAATAAGCTGGATCCAACTCATCAAAACGGCGACCTAGCGACATTCTTCCCGCCATCGACTGTTTGCCGTCTTTTTCAAACAGGGTATACGCGTAACAAGTGAACGATCGCTCGAAATGTTGACATAACGTACCTTGAGTATTCGCGATGATGAGCTGAGTTTCACCGTCACTGTAACCATTGTATGGTGAGCTTGAAGCGTGAGGCAGAGCCACAACACCTTGCTCAAGCGCAAGGGACAGTTCAATTTTCTCATCGACCGATGTGGTATCGTCTTGCGCAATTTCTGCAATATCAGTGGTGATTTGGCTGTTCACGCAACTAATGCTCTGATGTTCATCTTGCTTGGAAAAGCGAGCACTTTGCAGCGCGTTTGTGAGCATCAAATCTAAACTTGGTTGCTCGAGTGATTCAGAATAACTTGTCGCGACACGAGCATCTTTAATAACTCGAACACCCAGCACTTGACTTGAGCTTACTTTGTACTCATCCAGCTTGCCTTGGTTTGCTTTCAGCGAAAAGCTGCTGTTGCAGTTTACAATCACGTCCGCTTCTGCGCCTTGACGCTTTGCTTCTGATAGTACGTAATCAACCGCATTAAGAAGTTGTTTTTCTTGGCTCATTAGTTACCGCCTCCTACCAGAATATTATCTACTTTCAGTGTTGGCTGACCGACTGTTGTTGGTACTGAACCACTTACTGAACCACACATGCCCGGCGCAAGCGCCATGTCTTTGCCGACCATGCTGATTTCTTTCAACACTTTTGGACCCGTACTGATCAGCGTTGCTGTTTTCAGAGGTTTGGTGATTTTGCCATTTTCAATGAGGTAAGCTTCACGAACAGCAAAGTTAAACTCGCCCGTTCCCGGTTGAACCGAGCCGCCGCCCATCTTCTTCGCATAGATACCACGTTCGATACCTGCCAGCATGTCGTCAAGTGAATGCTCGCCTTCTTCGATAAAGGTGTTACGCATCCGCGAGGTTGGTGCGAACTTGTAGTTCTGACGACGACCAGAACCCGTAGGCTCATAACCTGTCTTCATGCCACCCATTTTATCGACCATAAAGCTGGTTAGCTTACCGTCTTTGATCAATTGAGTTCGCTGAGTCTTCATGCCTTCGTCATCAACATGAATCGAGCCCCATTCGTTGGTCATGGTGCCATCATCGACAGCATTCACGGCAGTGTGAGCAACCATTTCGCCCATTTTGTCGTGGAATACGGACGCTTTCTTCGCAACCGAAGTGGTTTCGAGTAAGTGACCACACGCTTCATGGAAGATAACGCCGCCAAAGCCGTTACCAATCACCACTGGCATTTCACCTGATGGACAAGCATCAGCGCCAAGTTTCACTAACGCTTGCTGCGCGATAGTTTGACCCAGCTCTTTCGCATCAAGCTGTTCGCTGAACTCCCAACCAGCAAGAGCGCCAGGACCTTCCATACCAGAAGACTGCTCATTACCTTTTTGAGCGACAGTATTACCAGCAACTCGTATGTAGTGACGGGTATCGTCAACGTGTAGACCTTCTGAGTTGAAGATAGACACTTGTTGCTCACGCTGAAGCACGCTGCCGATGAACTGGCTGATATGTTCACTCTCTGCACGTGCGGCTTTATCAACTTGCAATAGGAAAGCGATTTTAGAATCTAGATTGGCGTCTTTGCTAAGTGGCATACGACAATCATGTTGAATTGGGTAGCGGTTCAGATTGAGAGAACCTGCTGACGCGATTTGCTCACGCTTATCTTTTGCAGCAAGCAGTGAGGTTACGCGTTTTAGTTCGGCTTCATCGGTGCTGTTGGTGTAACCGTAAAGCACTTTATGACCGAAGAAGAGACGAATACCGATACCAAAATCGATACCCGAGTTCACCTTATCCACCTCACCAGATGCGATCTGGACGGTGTTAGTTTGATGATGTTCAACGAATAGTTCAGCGAAATCAGCCCCTAAAAAGAGAGCATGATCGATCACTGACTTCGCTGTTGCAGAATTAAGCATGAAGTCTCCTTGCTCGATGATCGTCTTAGCCTTCCTAATTAACTGTCGAAAAGTTCAACAAAGTTAAATTGGCAACGCGTTAAATTTTAACAGTTTTTTAACCTTGTTTTGTGCTAATCCTTGCTTAGCGAGACCACGATTATTTATTAAATATTCCAGGTTCAGCTCTTTCACCAGAGCGTTGCACTAGTAAATTCCACACGACGAACCATTTAGATGCTTACTCTATCACTCACCTCGCATAATTGAATACTCAATAATAATTACTCTCAAAAAACGTATCCCTTCTACAAGGGTCCTGCTATCATCCGAGCGAAATAGTCGGGGGGCCACGCGATAAGCGTTGGCTGAGATCGAGATTCGAGACCCGTTGAACCTGATTCAGTTAGTACTGACGTAGGGAACTATGCGCACTTTGCCTTTCGCCGCTCCTCTTTGGCGAGCGAAACGATCGAACAATCGATCTATCCACAACGGTCAAAGTCAGTTCCTATACGTCTTGTAGTAGGAGCGACCATGACGCAGCAATCACAGCCATCGTTACACCAGGCACAATCACCTATAACCACCCCTGTTGTCTTAACCATCGCAGGCTCCGACAGCGGCGGCGGCGCAGGCATCCAAGCCGATATCAAAGCGATGTCCGCAACTGGCAGCTTTGCCTGCTCAGTGATTACCGCCATCACCTCACAAAACACGCAAGGCGTTTCTGCGATTTTCCCTATTCCTCTTGATCACGTTGAAAGCCAACTCGATGCAGTGTTTACCGATCTCAATATTGTGGCGGTAAAAGTCGGCATGCTGGCGGATTCGAACATCATTAAAGTCGTTGCTAACAAGATTAAGCAATACCAACCTAAACATCTTGTGATTGATCCCGTCATGGTCGCCACCAGCGGCGATTTGCTACTTGAGCAATCAGCAATCAGCACATTAAAAGAAGAACTAATTCCACTGGCAGACATCATCACTCCTAACCTGCCAGAAGGTGCAGCATTGACGGGTAAGCCAGTGCCTCAATCAGAATCTGAAATGAACGATATGATTACCGACCTTCGTGCACTTGGTGCCAAAGCTATTCTGCTCAAAGGCGGTCATCTTGAAGAAAATGAAAACAGCAACGATCTGCTGATCATGCAAAACAGTGCGGAGTCAATCAGCGCCAAGCGTTTTCCGACCAAAAACACCCACGGTACGGGCTGTACACTGTCTTCCGCCATTGCGTCTTACCTTAGTCAAGGCAACAACCTGCACAAAGCGGTGCACCTTGGTAAGCAGTACATCAGCCAAGCCATCGCTCATGCGGATGAATTGGAAGTGGGGAAAGGTCACGGACCAGTACATCACTTCTTTGCGGGTCATACCTATGTTCGCTAACGCGATTGGCATTCAGCTTTCCGACGCCAGTCTGCAATACAAAGACAGCCAAACACCGACTTTAGCGAAAGTGAACATGACCATTCCTATCGGTCAATGGACGGTATTACTCGGGCGAAGTGGCTGCGGGAAAACCACGATATTGCGTTACTTAGCTGGCCTACTGGATGACCAAGTTGACTGGCATGGCGAACTCATCACAACAGATGGCGCCGCACTGCATGACCGTGTCGCTTACATGGCTCAGCAGGATTTATTGCTACCGTGGCTTAACGTGCTGGATAACGTCTGCCTCAGCTCGCGCTTTTCTCACGCCAATCCAAATTCAGTGGATGAGAAGCAACGAGCTCTCAACTTGTTAGAGCACGTTGGGTTGGCAGATTACGCTTACGCCAAACCCGCTCAACTCTCCGGAGGTATGCGACAGCGCGTAGCCCTTGCTCGCACTCTGATGCAAGACAAACCTTTGGTTTTGATGGATGAACCTTTCTCGGCATTGGACGCCGTGACTCGCCACAAATTGCAAACTCTCTCTGCCGAGCTACTAAAAGACAAAACCGTTGTCTTGATTACACACGATCCGCAAGAAGCAGTGCGATTGGCGCATCAACTCTATGTGTTACAAGGCACGCCTGCTCAAGCGCAGCACTTGGTTGTTCCGGACGCCAAGCCACCAAGATCTCTCGATGGAGAATGCGCAACTCTACAACAAGCGATTTTGAATCAATTGGAGAAAGACTATGAGTGATATGACTCAGTACAACTCCGTTTCGGCGCGTATCAGTAAAAAGGAACGCGTGACTCATCCGGCATTGCGTCTGCTAATCAGCGCAGCCGCGATCTTAGGTTTGTGGCAACTCATTGTAGTGGTGTTTGACATGCCAAGCTTCATCTTGCCTTCGCCGATTGAAGTATTGGATAGATTAGTCACTCGATACGACGTGCTACTCAAACACACTTGGGTTACCGCGCAAGAGATCCTACTTGGCCTCGCACTCGGCTTATCGATGGGTTTGCTATTCGCTTTGCAAATGCTGATGTTCGAGCCGCTCAAACGCTGGCTATTGCCGATTCTTATCGCCAGCCAAGCAATTCCAGTATTTGCTATCGCGCCCGTGTTGATGCTTTGGCTGGGTTACGGCATTGCATCGAAAGTAGTAATGGCGGCGATCATCATCTTTTTCCCCGTCACGACATGTTGCTACGACGGTTTACGCAATACACCAACTGGTTACCTCGATCTTGCCAAAACCATGGGCGCATCGAAATGGCAATTACTGCGCCATATTCAACTACCTGCCGCCCTGCCAACGTTAGCGTCTGGTATTCGCGTTGCCGTGGTTATTGCGCCGATTGGTGCCGTGGTAGGTGAATGGGTCGGATCAAGTGAGGGCCTAGGCTATCTGATGCTGCAAGCCAACGCTCGCATGATCATTGATGAGATGTTTGCGGCACTGTTTATTCTCGCCGCGCTGTCTATCGCACTCTATTTCACTACTGACAAATTACTGAAAAAAGCCATTCCCTGGGAAAACAAATAGGGAAAGAAAAAGGAAGAACCCCGTGAATAAAAACAAACTCATGAGCGCTGTTGCTCTGCTCGCATCAATTGTTTCAACTAACGTACTTGCTGCCGAAAAAGAGCTTACTTTAATGCTGGATTGGTTCGTTAACCCGAACCATGGCCCTATCGTGATCGCACAAGAGCGCGGCTACTTTAAACAGCAAGGTTTGAAGGTAGATATACAAGAACCCGCCGACCCAAGCACTCCACCCAAACTAGTTGCGGCTGGCAAAGTCGATATGGCGATTTCATACCAACCTAGCCTGACCATCGACGTAGCGGCTGGCTTGCCATTAATTCGCTCTGCGACCTTGATTGCTACTCCCCTCAACACATTGATGGTGTTGGATAACGGCAAGAACGACAACCTTGGCGACCTTAAAGGCAAGAAGATCGGTATTGCGATCGCAGGTAACGAAGAGGCGACAATCGGCACCATGCTTGCGCAGGAGAACGTGAAGTTTTCTGACGTGCAAATCATCAACGTCGGTTGGGCACTCTCTTCCTCTCTTGCCTCAGGGAAAGTAGACGCTATTTGGGGCGGCTTGCGTAACTTCGAAACCAACCAACTTGCGCTAGAAGGCTACAAAGCCAAAGCCTTCTTCCCAGAAGAACACGGCGTACCAGCGTATGACGAACTGGTGTTTGTGGCGAATGCAAAAACCTACGACAAAGCGGCTATTAAAGCGTTCAACAAAGCGCTGGAGCAAGCGACCACTTACATCGTCAACCATCCTAAAGAGTCTTGGAAAGAGTTTGTCGCTTACTCGCCAGACACGCTAAACAACGAGCTCAACCAACGCGCTTGGAATGACACGTTAACTCGTTTCGCGCTTCGCCCATCAGCAGTCGATCTAAAACGCTACGACGATTACGCCGAGTTCATGTACTCACAACAAATCATCGAAACGCTACCAAAAGCGAAAGATTACGTACCGAGCTTTGACTAATTACGAGATAGCCCAATTATGAAATACCAAGATTTGATTAACGCTTGTCGGCAAGATTGGCAAGAATACACCGAGCATGCCTTCGTGCAGCAATTGGCCAAAGGCACTCTGGCTCAACCTTGTTTTCTGCATTACTTAAAGCAAGATTTCTTATTCCTAAAACAGTACGCACGAGCTTATGCGCTGGCAATCTACAAAGCGCGTACGTTAGACGATATGCGCCGCGCACTACCAAGCGTACATGCGCTTTTAGATTCAGAGATTGCCCACCATGTTACCTACTGCGGTCAGTGGGGATTAACGGAATCTGATCTCGAAAACGAGCCGGAAGACTTTGGCACGGTGGCTTACACGCGCTACGTATTGGATGCGGGAATGACGGGCGACTTAGTTGACTTATATGCCGCGCTCGCCCCTTGCTCCATCGGCTACGCCGTCATTGGTAAAATGCTGATTGAAGATGAAAACACGGTATTCGAAGGCAATCCTTACGCAAGTTGGATTAACTTGTACGGCGGTGAAGAGTTCCAATCTGGCGTGGCAAGTGGGGCCGAACACTTTAACCAGCTACTGGCTGAAATCGACATCCACAGCCAGCGCGGTCAAAACCTGATTCAGGTCTTCAAAACCGCAACGCGTATGGAAGTGGCGTTTTGGCAACAAGGTCTAAACGCGCAATAAGGTTAATTGGAGAATCTCATGTTAATAGAACAAATCACTCAAGCATTAACCGCAGTGCGTCAGCAAAAGCCTTTAGTCGTGAACATTACCAACTACGTGGTGATGAACAACACGGCGAACGCTTTGTTGGCTATCGGTGCTTCGCCAATCATGGCGCATTCAAAGCAAGAAATGGCAGAAATGATGTCGTTTGCTGGCGCTTTGGTGATCAACATCGGCACCCTAGACAGCGTTTGGACGCCGCGCATGAGCTATGCCGTCGAGCAAGCCAATTCGAACGGTAAAATCGTTGTGCTCGACCCTGTCGGTTGCGGCGCAAGTTCACTGCGCACCGAAACCTCGCGCGAAATCGCCCGCCTTGCAAACAAGTTAATCATTCGTGGTAATGCTTCCGAAATCATTACTCTCGCTGGTGAGCAAGCGCAAAGCAAAGGTGTAGATGCACTCGACAGTAGTGATGCGGCCCTTGGGGCGGCTCACTTCTTAGTTGAAGAATACGGAGCGAGCGTGGTGATCTCCGGCGAAACTGACTACATAGTGACAAAAGAGCAAACCGTACAGCTGAATAATGGTCACGAGATGATGCCATACGTAACGGGCATGGGTTGCACACTGACGGCACTGACTGGCGCTTTCGCAGCAATCGGCGACGAAACAGGCCTTGCTGCGGCAGCGGTACTGGGCGTTGTTGGCGAGGTTGCAGCGGAACAAGCTCGCGGTCCAGGCAGCCTGCAAGTGAACCTGTTGGATGAGCTTTACCAGTTGGATGAAGAAACGCTGGCCAAACGCCTAAAACTGCAAGTGAGCTAAGCTTTGCTCTAATAAATACCGGCCTCTCATTCCATCTAGATGAGAGGCTCAAAGGAAACAAAAATGAACGCCTATCGCTTATATTTGGTCACCGATGACCAACAAGATTTATCCACTCTCAAACACGTTGTAAGAAAGGCGGTAGAAGGTGGGGTCACCATGGTACAGGTGCGCGAAAAACATGGTGACGTTCGTGCATTTATTGAACGAGCTCAAGCCGTAAAGACGGTCCTTGAAGGCACTGACGTCCCGTTAATCATCAATGATCGTGTTGATGTTGCCCTTGCCGTCGATGCCGATGGTGTTCACCTCGGGCAGTCAGACATGCCAGCAGAGATCGCTCGTCAATTGATTGGCCCAAACAAGATTCTAGGCTTGTCGATTGAGACTGAAGATCAACTGGCAGAGGCGGATTCTCTGCCCATTGATTACATCGGCTTGAGTGCCATCTTCGCTACGCCGACCAAAACCAACACCAAAAAACACTGGGGTATTGAAGGTTTGAAGATGGCGCTGAACACCACGTCCTTACCAATCGTCGCTATTGGTGGCATCAACGAAACCAACATTCCTGCCCTGAGTGCGACAGGTGTACATGGTTTGGCTTTGGTTTCTGCCATTTGTCATGCAGAAAACCCAACCAAAGCAGCAGAGTACTTACTTTCTCTGATGGATTAAGACCCCAACGCTTCAGGATGAGCGCCTTTACCCTCCGGATAAATGCCATCAATTCATCACTCAACCTTCATTCTCTCGTCAAATTGACAAAGCGTTGATAAGTTTTTCACGCCAGATAACGTAAGATAAGCCCCTTATTTTCACGTGGTTGAATAACCCTCAATAAAAACAAAACGCTCTCAATGAAAACCAAAAAATATGGATTGATGATGCTCGCCTTGTTTGTTCTTGGCATCATCCCAATGTCGCTGTTTGGCTCTTATCACGATCTCACCTCACAGGTGCCAGAAAGTCTGGGTATTACTTTTACTTTGCTCACAGATTCTGCTGGTAGCAAAGGCTTTTTAATTACGTTAACACTGCTACTGCTTTCTTTATTTCGCTTTAAACCAAGTCGCATTGAGTGGATGCAAAAACTCTCAATGTTAGGGCTGTTACTTGTGATTGGCTTTGCCAGCAAAACGGGACTAAAACTGATGACAGAAAGCCCGCGCCCGTACACGGAATTGCTCGCAGCAGAACAATTAATTGAAACACCAGAAGCGTTTTATCAGTTGGATACAAAGCAACAAGCCAACGTAATTAACCAGATTTCTGAACACGTCAGTGATTGGCGGACGCGGCATTGGCAAGGCGAGAAAGACTATTCTTTCCCATCCGGTCATACGATTTTCGTTTCGATTTGTCTGGCTTTCTTTGGTGGGTTGTTCTTGCAGAACAAGTACTATATCTCTGCACTGTCATTATGGATGTGGGGAATGAGTGTCGCATATAGCCGCTTATGGCTGGGCATGCATCGCCCTGAAGATTTAATAGGCTCGGTCTTGTTTGTCGCGATTGTATTTACTTTACTCCCGACATTTCAGATTAAGAAACAGATGCCGTTTGTTTCTCTCGCTTCGCGCTAATGTGAACGATGACTAGATAAAAAAGAAGCCAGCGATTCGCTGGCTTCTTGCTTTCAAGCGCTACTTTTTTCTAGCCATTTTTTGGTGGTTCAAAGGCTGTTAGTTCTAATTCTGGGCCTGTGTATTTTTCAATACGAACCAGTGCCGAGTTCGCCGCACAGCCGTTTGCAAGTCGAGAGGTCGGAATATCCAACGTTAACACGTTACAACCGCCGTTCTTACAAATGCCGGTTTTCGGATCCAGATCCGGCCAACCGCCTTCATGAATACACACTGAACCTTGCTTGATTCGGTCAGTCACTTCTGCGCCAACCAATACTTGGCCACGGTTGTTAAACGCACGAACTAGATCGCCCGTTTTAATACCACGCGCTTTCGCATCTTCAGGGTGAATCCAAATAGGTTCACGGTTTGCAATTGCGTACTCTTCTCGAATCTTCGCGTAGTTAAACTGGCTGTGTAGACGATGCGCTGCATGCGCGGTCATTAGCTGCAACTCGCCATCTTTTGCATTGCCAGTGTACTCGGTTGGTGCCATCCACGTTGGGTGTGGAGGACAATCTTCCAACTGGTAACCTTCAATCGTTTTCGAGAAGATTTCAATCTTACCACTTGGCGTACCTAGCGGGTTCATGATCGGGTCTTCACGGAAATCCGCGTAACGAACAAACTGTGCGTTCTTCTCGTTCCACTTCATCTCTATCAGTTGGTTATCTTCCCAGAACTTGCTGAAGTTCGGCATTGCTACGCGAGAGCCACGGCCACCTTGTTGCGCCACCTTGTAGAAGCCGTACAGCCATTCCATTTCAGTTTTACCTTCGGTGTACACATCACGTCCACCCGGTGCTAGCATCTCTGCCATGTCCGCGAATACATCGAAGTCATTACGCGCTTCACCTTGCGGCTCAACCACTTTCTTCATTGGCACCAAGTGTTGGTTACTGTAGTCACCCGTCATCGTTAAGTCGTTACGCTCGAACGATGTGGTGATTGGCAGAACGATGTCCGCATGCTTCGCAGCCGCAGTCCAGTAAGGTTCTGAAATCACGATCAGCTCAGGCTTTTGCCATGCTTTAATCAAGCGGTTGGTGTCTTGGTGGTGAGTAAAGTTCGCACCACCTGCCCACCAAATCATCTTGATATCTGGGAACGTCAGTTCATGACCGTTGTGATGGTAGGATTGACCTGGGTTTTCCAACGCCTCGACAATACGCGCCACAGGGAAACTTTGTACCGCGCCAGACACCGCCCAGTCGTTACCCGCAGAAGAGCCGCCACCCAGTGACGCTGAAATCGCAGGAAGCACGCCAGCGTCACGAGCAGGGTTACCACCGTTTGAGTAGTGGTAAGAGAAACCAAAACCACCGCCCGGTAAACCGATTTGACCCAACATCGTTGCCAGTGTAACCAGCATCCAGTGACGCTGTTCACCGTATTGTTGGCGCTGCATGCCCCAACCCGCCATCAGCATGGTGCGGTTTTTACTGAAGATGTCAGCCAGTAGCTCAAGTTGCTTCGCAGGTACGCCACAGATTTGCGATGCCCACTCCGCTGATTTTTCTACGCCGTCTTCTTCGCCCATCAGGTACGCTTCAAATTTGTCGTAACCAGCGGTGTATTTATCGAGGAAGGCTTTATCGTGCTTACCTTGTTTCACCAAGGTGTGTGCGATACCCATCATCATCGCTACGTCAGTCATTGGGTGAGGAGCAATCCACTCCGCATTCTCGCCAAAGAACTCGATGGTTTCAGAACGAATAGGGTCAATCGCAATAACCGTCTTGCCTGATTTTTTTAATTGATGGAAGAACTCAAGACCAGCGCAGTCTGTTGAGCTCCACGCGATTTTTAGGGTGTTGATCGGGTTTAAGCCCCAAAGCACAACCACATCGCTGTGCTCTAGTACCACTGGGTACGTGGTTTGTTGCTCGTACACTTCGATAGAGCCCACAACGTGCGGCATGATGATCTGCGCAGCACCCGTTGAGTAGTCACCCAAGTGGCCTGAATAGCCGCCCGCCATGCTCATGTAACGTTGCAGCAAGGTTTGTGCTTTGTGCAGCACGCCACTTGAACGCCAGCCGTAAGAGCCAGCAAACACAGAAGCCGGGCCATATTCTTTACGAATTCGCATGTGCTGCTCGTGGATCAGCTTGTAAGCCTCATCCCAAGACACACGCACAAACTCATCACTACCGCGCACACCTTCTGGCGACGATGGGTTTGCCAAGTAGCCTTTACGTACCATTGGGTACTTCACACGCGCCTTGGTATGCACTTGGTCAGGCCCAGTAGTTTGTAGACTATTTGGTACAGTTTGTGGCAGAGCATTAGTGGTCGATACTAGCTTGCCATCTTTCACTTCACATAACATTGGGCCCATGCGGCCCGCAGTCAAAATGCCCTTACCACGCTGGTTTGAAGACGCAATAGACATAGGCGCAAAAGAAGTAAATGCCATGGCGCCAGCCGCCAGACCTGTGCCTTTTAGAAATCCACGACGGGTTAAATTAGTCATAATCTTATCCTTCTATTTATCGTTAGTGACCAACCACATCTTTCGCGTGGTGCTGGAAGAACTTAGTAAGAATTTCTAGGTTTTCGGCAGTGATGTCTGTTCGATCACCCATACTCTTCGCCACTGGTCCCCATGCGTTCACCGTGAAGTGATTTGAAGGAATTTTCGCGTGACAAGTTGCACAATAAACGTTGTCTAGCTCTTCTGCGTATGACCAAACTGGGTCAAGCGTATCTACAACAGGAGAATCGATCGTGCCTGTTAGTGACACTGCGCGCCATTCGTTGCCGTAAACGTCGGCCTTAAACTCACCGCCCTCAAGAGCTTGCTGACCTTGCTCGGTTAGCGTTGCTACGATGGCACGTTGACCTTCACCCATGTACAGCACTTGCTCTGCGCCTTTCATTTGGAATGCGTCCAACTTAACAGTACGCTCATCACCTTCAGAGCTGATTACTTCTAACTTCGTCGTTGGGTTAATTTTACCCATCTCACCCATTGCGATTTCAGTCACAGGATAAACGACTCTGGCACCAGGTGATGTTTTTGTAGTGAAGCTCATCAACGTTTCAAATGCCTTGCTGTCTAGCTCAGCTTCTGGTGCAAAGTGAGCAACGCCTTTGTGACAATCGATACACGTTTGATCGTTCGCTTTTGCGTACTCGTGCATTTTCGCTGCATCGCGAGATTGCTCAAATTCTTCCATCGCGTCAAAGTCGTGGCAAGAACGGCACGTTGCAGAGTCGTTTTCACGGAACTGCTCCCACACCATCTCCGCAAGCTCTTTGCGGTGCGCTTCGTATTTTTCTGGCGTGTCGATCTTGCCAGTCACGAACTCATGGTAGATGTCTTTCGATGCACGAATCTTCGTGATCAGGTAGTCCATCGGTTCTTGTGGGATGTGGCAATCAGAACACTCGGCACGAATGCCTTTCGCATTACTGAAGTGCACTGAGCCTTGGTACTCTTTGTAAGGGATTTCCATAGAGTGGCACGAGAGACAGAACTCAGTATCAGAGGTGTAATGCATTACCGCTGCAGTACCACCTAATGTTAACCAGCCCACACCAATGCCGGCAGCAACCAGCAGTGCAACATATCGTTTTTTTATTGACATAATTAGCAACACTTCCAAATAAAATGTAATTATAGATCGCAAAATACTACTTTATGGGTAGTTCTCTCTTGATCCACATCATTTCCGTGTTGCTCTATGTGTCTCAAGTATGAAATTTCGTTATTTTCATCCCACAAATAAATATTCAGTAGGAATTCATTCCCCAACTAGACATTCACCACACAAATCACTTTTGTAAGTGCAACCGTTTGATTAAAGAGATAAGAGGATGAGAAACTGGCTCTCTACATAAATGCTGTAAGGACACGCATGTCAGTTTATATTGAGACTCACCGAAGCCGATTAAGACCTATCGAAGCCAGCGATTGGGAACTATTTCAGCGATTACATTCCGAACCAGAGATCATTGAGCTCTGTTTTGATCGCCCGAGCGAAAAACAAATAAAAGAAAAATTTGCTTCGCGATTATTACCATGGACACCAGACAGTCAGCACTGGCTTTGCCTCGTCATACTCGATAAGCAATCTGAACAACCGATTGGCGTCACTGGCCTTGCCATTGAAGAAGGTAACGCAGAGGTGGGTTACTTACTTTTGCCTGAATTTCATGGCCGACAGTTTGGAACAGAAACCCTTCAAGCGCTTCTAAATTGGGCGAGAGCAACACATGACATCGACCGATTTTCCGCTACGGTCACTGAAGGGAATATTGCTTCAGAGCGTGTTCTCATGAAGTGCGGATTCGAGCTATCTGAAGTCATTCCTGACGCATACCAAATTGGCGACAAGCGTTACGCCGACAAAATCTACTCGCTACAAAAATAAGGATGTATTTTGAATAAAGTAGTCATCGTTACTGGCGCAAGCCGAGGCATTGGAGCCGCAACGGCGAAAAAACTGGCCGAGCAAGGCTATGCCGTGTGTGTTAATTACCGTGCGCAAAGTGAAGCAGCTCACCAAGTGATCAGAGACATACAAGCAAATGGCGGAAAAGCGATCGCCGTTCAAGCAGATGTATCGGACGAGCAACAAGTGCTCAATCTTTTCGATGCAACAGAAAACGCACTAGGCTCAGTCACCCATTTGGTCAACAACGTTGGCATTCTATTTACTCAGTCACCGTTGGCGGAAATCAGCTTGGAACGCTTTCAGAAAGTAATGAACACTAATGTGAATAGCTGCTTTCTCTGTTGTAGAGAAGCGGCGAAGCGATTCAGTACTGGTGGCGCAATTGTGAATGTTTCTTCTGGGGCATCACGCTCAGGCGCACCATTTGAATATGTCGATTACGCCACATCAAAAGGCGCAATGGATACCTTAACCAAAGGGCTATCGCTTGAATTGGCAGACCGAAATATTCGCGTCAATGGCGTTCGACCTGGTTTCATTTACACCGATATGCACGCCGATGGTGGAGAACCAAACCGAGTGGATAGGCTCAGCCCTCAAATTCCACTGAAACGGGGCGGTACGGTAGAAGAAGTGGCGAATGCGATCGCTTGGCTACTCAGTGATGAAGCTTCTTATGTTACAGGCTCTTTTATCGATCTTTCAGGCGGTAAGTAAAATGGAAGTCAACATTCGACAAGCAAGTCCCGACGATTTGGATGCAATTTTTGAATTAAACCTACAAATCAACGCACTGCATTTTGCCAATGCGCCTGAAGCTTTTGTAGCACCTTCGGAAGACGACCGAGCGTTCCTCACTCAGGCTCTCGAGAATGATGAACGCTTGTTTTTAGTCGCAGAACATGAAAAGGAGGTAGTCGGCTTTTTAACCGCGATGATCACTCAGAATGAAACCGTCAGCTTTCTGATCAAAGATCCAATTTGTCGAGTAGGAACGATTGTCGTCAATGAAGAACAAAAGCAGCAGGGTATCGGTCGCCAAATGCTTGAGGCCTGTGAGCAATGGGCGCGCGATGCCAATGCTACACAAGTTCGATTAGAAGTGATGGAATTCAATCAACCAGCACAGCGGTTTTACGACAAGCAAGGTTTTAAAACTAACTCACGCATTATGCTGAAACATTTGTAACGATAACGACAATTAAGCGCTTTTCACGACTAAAGCCACCTAAGTCGCATTTATCGATGCAATTTATCCCCTGATTTTAGAAAAGACGATATGATGTGCGGATAAAGGAGATTCGAACATGATTTATCTTTTCGATTGGGGGAACACCTTAATGGTGGATTTCCCTCACGCACAAGGAAAAATGTGCGATTGGGAACACGTAGAAACGATTCCTCTGGCCAAAGAAACACTGGCAACACTTTCCCAAAATCATGCTATTTACATCGCGACCAGTGCGTCTGATTCCAACATGGAAGAGGTTCAGCGTGCATTCGTCCGCGTCGACTTAGACCAGCACTTAAATGGCTACTTTTGTTTTGCCAATCTCGGCATCGCTAAAAAACAACCTGAGTTTTATCTTGCTATCGCAAAACAACTAGGGGTTAACGTGAGTGAGTTAACTATGGTTGGCGACTTGCCTCATAAAGACATTTACCCTGCAATGCAAGCTGGCGTAAATACGATTTGGTTTAATCCAACAGGAGCCAATGCGCCAGCCGATCCCATTCCGAACCAAATTCGCTGTTTATCTGAACTCGTACCTTAACCATCACTAACCTGCACTAATCAAGGAAGATGAATGCAAATCAGACCCATCCAGGTAAGCGATATCGAGCGCTTTACCGAACTGTGGAACCGAGTCTATGCCGAAGGTAAATACCTGCGCAGTCCGGCTCCAGATAAAGACACCCTGACCAATATTTTACGTCGCGTAGAACTTGAATCGATTCCTCAATTTGTTGCTTTGGACAATCACGTTCTGATTGGTAGTGTAGAGATTTTTCCTGCCGAACTGTGCGGTTATGAAGGCGGTCAACTCACTAGCACAGGCATTTTAGGTATTCATATTGATAGAACATTCAGAGGAAAAGGGCTAGGTAAGCAGCTATTGTCTGTCGCACTTAAAAGTGCCTGGGAATATGGTTACGACACCATTGTACTTAATGTTTATAAGGACAACCTTGCCGCGATAGCGTTGTACGAACGATTTGGATTTGAGCACCATGGTGAACTAGGAGAAGTCACTCTCCCAAATGGCGAAGTGTTGATGAGTCAGAAGATGATGTTAAGCGCGCCTAACAACCCTCAGTAACGTGCCCTCGGACGATAGACTCTGTGGATGCTTGATTTACATAATAGAAATAGCATGCCTCTTCTGCCAAGGTATACCCTTGCGGCCAAATGTACACCACCCGATCAAGACCTGACTGGTCGACAAATTGATAATCGGGAATAGACACAAAGTGGGTACTGTTTGGGTGTTGCTGACCAATAATACAAAAGTCACTGCCTTTGCAGGGAACATCAATTTTGGACACGCCACTCTGCGGCAAATCGATTTCTAATAACGCGCCAATGCTATTGGCGCTCGCTTCTGGCATACCACTTAAGGTTTTTACGTTCCTATCAATATAGTGGACTTGGTTTTGCTCGGCAGCATTGTCTATCACCACTCGGGCGTTAAAAAATTTAAGCGCGGTACCCAATGACGAATTGGAACTGTGTAACATCGACGCATAGGCTTGGCGATGAATGTGGAGTAGTGTTGGCAACGCAGCCAAAGCGATGAAAGCCAAAGTGGCGAGCACCATGGTGATTTCCATCAGAGTAAATCCCTTTAATCTCACTTTTTTATCTCAGCAGAATGAATGGTCGTTTGCCTCACATCCATGTGAGACCTTGCCAATATATCGCTGATTTAAAACGTTTAAAGCCCTAGTAGATGACAAACAAGAGTCATGGGCCAAAGTTGAGACCGCTCGCCAAGTTACTATGCAAACGCACACATTTATGTGTCAATTTTAAGAATTTATTTATCAATCACTTATTTACTGAAGTAGATTACCCGAGTAGTGGAACGTTATTACGAACAAGTCCGCGACGTACGTTAGTGCACATCTTCCCGAAACGACGGATCTCATCAAACTGCGGAATCACACCCCGCTCCATTGCCGACTCCCAATAAGTAACCTCTGAATCGACCATTTCTAATAATTTCTTTGGACAACCGATGCACTGCCCTTCCGGCCCACACACAAAAGTTTCCGGTTCGTAAATCGGTAGCTCAGCTTTTACTTGCTCGATGATATTACGCATCGCGGTCATTCGATCTGGCTTTAACGTCATCACTCTGCTCCACGGATTAAGATGAAGCAGAATTGTACTCACTGGCACGTGAATGTCCCTACCCAATTTAGGTATATTCTGTTTGAACCGATTTTTTTATCGTCAGCTCTGGCTTTTTAACCACTAGATAGACCGCCGTGGCCGCCAATGCAAAGCCAGAAATGCCCATCCAATCAAACGACTCACCAAACGCGAGCCAAGCTTGAATCGCGGTTGTTGGCGGCACTAGGTAAAACACAGACGCCACACTCGAAGACGCGCCATTTCTCACCATGTACAGCAGCAGCAGGATAGCCACACAAGAGAGCACGACGACCAACCACAACACGGTCAAAATAAACTCCAGTTCCCACTGAACTTGCATGGTTTCAAACTGCATCGCAACAGGCAGAAACATGATGAGTGCGGCCAAATATTGCACCGTCGCACCACCAACCATATCCACCTGTTGGCAATGTTTTTTCTGATACAGCGTCCCTAACGTGATACCAACCAAAGACAGTAAACAGACTCCAATGGCTAAGAACTTATGTTGCTCAGACTGCCACTCCATGTTTCCCATCAGCACCATAGCGATGCCGACAAAGCCTAGAGCCAAACCCAGCCATTGCGAGGGTTTAAATTCCTCACGGACAAACGCCACCAGCAAAGCCGCGGTTAAAATCGGCTGAATGCCCACCAACAACGAACTCAACCCCGCAGGCATACCCAAAGCGATAGAGAAATAAGTACCGCCCAGATAGAAGCCGTGGATTAACGCCCCGACCACGCAGCTGTGCCAAAAATCTTTCCCTGTCGGCAACCTTCTACGCAATACCGCCACAAGAACCAAAAACAGTAGGACATTGAATGCCATTCGGATAGAAAGTAGTGTCGCTGGCTCGGCATATTGCAAACCAAAACGCGCACCAACAAATCCAGAAGCCCAAAGGATGACAAATACAAAAGGGATGGCTCGGATTAACATGTTCGCCTCACTCACGCTTGTTTTATGTTTTGAGATGCTGCTAATGTAATTAGGTACAGTGTTTTCAAAAAGTGACAGATAGAAGTGTTTTTATGGGTACAGATTTATTGGGAAGCGGTGAAGGGAATAAGTACCTTGTGGTGGAAAAATACCTCAAACAAGCCATCAATGGTGGCGTTTATCAAGCGGATGATCGACTGCCCTCCATTCGCTCATTGAGCCAAGAGTTAAACGTCAGCAAAAACACCGTGATCCGTGCGTATCAAGAGCTGGAAGCGCAAAACTTGGTGTACTCGGTTCCCAAATCGGGTTATCGAGTGAAAGTCGCTTTGCCGACCTCTCGCTCAATTCCGGATCCAACTCGCGTGGATTTGCTCTCGATCTGTAAAGAAATCCTCACGTACCCTGAATACCAAGAGCGTTTGCCCGCAGGCTCTGCCCACCCAAACATTGACTCCCCCGCGATCAAAAGCTTGTACGCCGAGATTGGCCGCCACAGCCGCCAGCAAACGCATGTACCGAGCCATTACCAATTACCACCCGGTGATCACCTCTTAATCAAACAACTGGCGAAAATCACACAAGATTTGGGCACGCCAACCAAGTTGGATGAGATCATGGTGACGCACGGCGCGCAGCAAGCAATTAGCCTAGCGCTGCGCGCAACGACACAAAAAGGCGATATCGTCGCGGTGGAGTCCCCTTGCTATTTTGGTAATTTATTGATGCTCGAATCACTCGGCCTCAAAGTGGTGGAAATTCCGAGTTGCCCGCGCGACGGTATGTGCCCCGAAGCCTTAGCAAAAGCAATGGCGACATGGGGCATAAAAGCGATCATCGTAACGCCAAACTTCACCAACCCAACTGGTGCCATGATGCCGCTAGAAAAGCGCCAGCAATTGCTATTGGCGTCTGGCAATATTCCTATTATCGAAGACGATGTGTTTGGCGGGTTAAGTTATAACAAGCCTTTGCCAAGCTTGAGCTTGCTCGATGACAAGCAACGCGTAATTTACGTGAATTCGTTATCCAAAACACTCGATTCGCGTTTGAGAATTGGTTGGATGTTGGCGGGGCGATATCGAGACCAAATTGAGCAATATCTATTGTGTGAGAACATGGGCAGTTTGAACCTAATGCAATCCGCCGTGGCAACGTTTCTAACGTCAGGCAAGTATCGAACGCATACTGCGCGAATGGGTCGGGTTTATCAAAACAACATGCGACGATTTATCCAGATGCTTCATCAATACTTGGATGAATACGAACCTCTAAAAAATCGATACCAGATCAACGCCGTGCAAGGTTCGTTCTTGCTTTGGTTGCGACTGCCCGAAGACACGGACAGCTATGCGTTGTATCAAGCATGCAATAAGCACAGAATCAGCCTACTTCCCGGCACCGTATTTGGCACTCAAGGGCAATATCGGCATTGCGTACGCCTCAGCGTGGCAAACTTTGGTCATGAAACCGATTGGAGTCACGCGATGCAAACACTGGCAAAATTGATAGCAAAGCATGCCTGTTAACTCGCTCTTACTAAATGAAATTATGCCGACACACGCAAACAGGTAACAACAAAAAACTCCACGCAAAGGTGGAGTTTTTCATATCGTCATCGCTTTCAGTGCGACTTAATTTGCCACATTCTCGCGACGTTTTCGGCTAAATTAGCAACGTTGACGTCGGCCTCTTTCATGGCCTCAGGTAAGCTCATCGCCCTTGGTACACAAGCAAACACCGCATCAATGCCGCACTCATAAACCGCCTGATAGTTGTCGCCCACACAGCCTGCTAATGCAATGACTGGTAAATTACACTGCTTGGCCACCTGAGCAACGCCCATCGGCGTTTTGCCATGTGCGGTTTGATGATCGATTCGACCCTCGCCTGTAAATACGATATCCGCATCCGCAACATGCTGAGCAAGTTTGACCGTATCAAGCACAATCTCAATTCCCGGTTGCAAACGTGCTGGCGTATACCCGAGCAAGGCCGCGCCCATACCACCAGCAGCACCCGCCCCTTCACGAGTCAGTACATGCTTACCCGTCGCTTGTTCCGTCAACTCGCCAAACTTGCGCAATGCGTTATCGAGCAGAGTGACGTCTGATACGGTCGCTCCCTTTTGCGGGCCAAAGATAGCCGACGCGCCTTTGTCACCACAGAGTGGGTTATCAACATCGCACGCTACCAACACTTCGCAAGTTGCTAAACGAGGGTCAAGACCAGAAATATCGATGGACGCAAGCGCCGCTAACCCGCCTCCATTTGGGGTAATTGCATGACCAGACTCATCAAGAAACGCCACCCCCAACGCGGTCAACATGCCCACGCCACCATCATTAGTAGCGCTGCCGCCCAAACCAATGATTAAGCGTTGAATACCTCTGTCTAGCGCATGTTTGATCAGCTGTCCGGTACCAATGCTGCTGGTCAGTTTTGGGTCGCGAGCATCACTCGGCACAAGGTGCAGCCCACTGGCCTCCGCCATTTCAATAACCGCGGTTTCGCCGTCGCCGAGGATGCCATAAAACGCTTCAACATCATTCCCTAATGGCGCGGTCACTGTTGTGAAGACTTGTTCGCCTTGAGTTGCATCTATCAAAGATTGAACCGTGCCTTCGCCACCGTCTGCGACCGGAACCGTAACAAACTCGGCATCATGCCATACGCGATCAAGACCCGTTTTGATCGCCTCGCTCACTTGTTTGGCGGTTAAGCTTTCTTTAAATGAATCAGGTGCAATTACCACTTTCATACGTATTTCCAGAGACTTATAAGAGAACGAGACTCAAAATGTACACCAATGCCATTGCCGTGACACCTTGAACGAGCGTAGCCATGGTTTGCGCGCGGTACGCTAAGCCCACCGACATTCGGCTAAACTGCGAAACTACCCAGAAGAAGCTGTCGTTTGCATGAGAAACCGTCATCGCACCTGCACCGATCGCCATCACCGTTAATACGCGGCCCATTTCTGAATCTAGACCCAATTGCGTAAGCATAGGCGCAACCAAAGCCGATGTGGTCACCAATGCAACCGTTGACGAACCTTGCGCCGATTTTAGCGCAGCCGCAACGATAAATGGCATGAAAATACCCACGCCCAGCGCCGATAACGTCGTACCCAAGTATTCACCTAGCGGCGTTGCTTTTAATACCGCGCCAAATGCACCACCCGCACCGGTAATCAAAAGAATAGGCGCAGCAGCCGTAATACCTTGGCTGATTCGCTCGCCAAATTCTTCAATCTTGTTGTCTGATTTTAGTAGGCGAACAGAAAGGAACAGGCCAATCACCAACGCCGTTAGTGGCTGTCCTAAGAAAGTCAGAACATCAAACACAAAACCTTCGCCTAGCGGTAAGCTTGGGAATTTCGCGATAGAGCCAAAACAGATCAATAAGATTGGAACAAAAATAGGAGCGAATGCTTGGCTCGCCGTTGGCAGTTGGCCGTAAGACGCTTTGAGTGCTTGCCAGTCATGCTGAATTTCATCTGCGGCTTCAATGCCATCTGGTTCAACATGTTGGAATCGGTTCGCCCACAACATACCCGCTAACGCCGCAACTGCTGCAACAAACACACCCACACCAATCACTAAACCAAGGTTAGATTCCAGGCCTAAGTTACCCGCAGCGGCAATCGGGCCAGGAGTTGGCGGCACAAACGTGTGCGTCGCGTATAGGCCAGTAGCCAACGCTACACTCATCGCAACGCTTGAGGTTTTTAAACGCTTCGCGAGTGATTCTTTGAGCGAGTTCAGAATGACAAAGCCTGAATCACAAAATACCGGAACAGAAACGATGTAACCGATGATGCTCATAGTCAATGTTGGGAAACGCTCACCCAACACTTTAATAACCGTATCGGCCATGGTGATCGCCGCACCACTTTTCTCCAAAATAACACCGATGATGGTACCTAAAACGATAACCAAGCCAATGTAACCAAGGATGCCGCCAAAGCCAGAAGCAATGGTTTTGGCAATGCTATCTGCCGGTAAGCCGTAAGCAAATGCCGCAAGGAACGCCGCGATGATCAGCGCTAAAAAGGGATGTAATTTGAATTTGGTGGTCGTGAGCACAATAAATGCGATCACCCCGAGCAGGATTAATATAAGGTTCATGATAACTCCATTTATTCTTATTTTGCTGAGCGAGTCCGTGTTGGCTCACTCAACATGTAGGGACGCATGAATTATTAATCGTTTGCTTTCGAATTCCTTTAGGCGGAGTGACAAATGATGTGGTCAAAAAATGACGCGTATTGTGCAAATGCACAATATCACGCCATTTTTGAGAGCCGAGTCGCAATATAAAGCTCCGCTAACCCCACAAAATTGGTGGTTGGCAGCCCTGTTATCTCGGTGATTTTTTCTAACCGATAACGCAGAGTGTTCCGGTGAATAAACAGCATTTTAGAGCATTCCGTCACATTGCCATTGCATTCAAACAACGCATCTAGGGTTTTCAGTAATTGCCCAGATTTGTCTTTCTCTTTCAACCGTTTCACGCCATCAATAATTTGTTCACCTTGCCAAATATCCGCCAACGGCGCTAACAGCACAGGCAAACGAAGTTCATCGAACAGGTACTTACGTTTCTCTGGGTAGAACTGCTTGCCAATGGCTAATACCTGCTTTGCGCTTTGGTATGACAAAGCAACATCTTTAGGCTCATTAAACAACTGCCCTAGCGCAATGTGAAACGTATGCGAATCGTGATCGCTTAAACGCGACATCAACTTATCAATGCGTTCACTTTCGATTTGGCTATCCCATTGCTTGGCGGAATGACACGGTTTCAGCACCACAATTTCATTCACTGAGACAATCGCAACTAGGTTGTTACGCTCTGGGTATTCAAGCAACTCAACAATATTGCGCACACTCTTCATGCTTTTAGAGGCGGACGGCGTCGAGACTTCAATCACCGTTGCCACCCGTGGTTGAGTCACATCGATAGAAAGACGCATCGCCCAATCTTTCAGCTCTTCATCGGTCAATTTGCCATTGATCCAAGCCAGAATAAACTCTTCACGATGACGTCTGTCCCACTGAAATTTTTCCACCAGCGCGGCTTGCTCGATTGTCAGTTCAGCAGTCATTTTAACCAGTTTGGCAAAATCTCGGATTTTCTCGGGCTCGCCTGTGACACCAACAATACCGACCACGTCGCCATGCAATTTCAACAGCATATTGATTCCGGGTTTGACACCTTGCAACGTCAAGCATTGCTGCTCATTCAGCTCTAGTGAATCGCCGTGATTCAACGCCAATACCGCGCCATCATGCACTTGCCCAACGCGTTTGGGATCGCCACTGCCAATGATGATGCCTGCTGAGTTCATCACATTTACGTTGTGACCAATGATGGACATGGTTCGATCGACAATTTGCTGTGCTAAGGAGTGGTCGAGAATAACCATTTCGATTTTCCAGATTGACAATTTAATCATTCAATAAATCACAAATAGCCAACTATCGCGACGATACAGTTAAAAATAACTGAAGCAGCTCAAAGCATTACTCAATTAACCACACGATAAAAATGGATTAAACCCTCATTTTGAGCTGAGAGTTATATACTTAGAACAAAGGTCACCGATGCATTCGTCACTGTGCATCGATACCGCTCGTCTACCTACAGAGGAGGAAACAACATGGAATTACGTAATAAATCGGGTGAAGTCGCAAAAATTGCAGATAATCTCACTTTGAAGGAAATCACAGAAATGGGCTACACCGTAGATTTATGCGATGAAGCATTTGACCCCGGTGAGCATTGGAAAGCGGAAGGTAAAACGCAAGGTATGGGCGAGTACCCAGAGGAGTAAACGTCCTGACGGGCCAGCGCACAAAGCGCTCCATAAACAGAAAAAACCGAGCGACTTAACGCTCGGTTTTTTACTTTTGAACTTCTTGCATAAACAAGCCCATCTCTTCAAGATAATTGCCGTTTGAGCATCCCCAATCGGTGACTTCAATCAGCTCGGTAACTAACTGTCCAGATTCATCATTTTGTACTCGCTGCACAAACGCTTCAAAGCGTTCTAACTGCGCCTGAGTTTTAATGCCATGCACAGCATATTCTACAAGCAAGCCGTTGTATGTCTGCCAGCGCTGTTCACCTGAAACATCACTGCTTAAAATTACGGAGCACTTTTGTTGAATGTTCTCAACCGCATCATTTCTTGGCGGCGTGACTGAAGAGCATCCAACCAAAATCGTACCTAGCGCCAATAGCGTAACTTTTGTCTTATTTATCATATCGTTTCCATATGTACTGCCGCGATATAGAAATATTATTACACATGACAAAGATCATCGAGAGCGCCTCGCAGATTAATTAACTGATGAACTGTAAAATCCGTGCCAGTCTTAACACTGCGCACTCCGAACTCATAACAACTCTTGCTAACTCATTAAAATGTAAACAAATAGTAAAATCACGTTTACGCAGTACACTACCAGCAAATTAATTTGTCCCTCCTTTATTATCAACAAGCGTGCAATAATTAGGGGTCTACTCCCAACCATTTGAAGGATCAAAATGACCGCAACGGATTATCTCAACGACCTCAATCAACGTTACCTCGCGATTCACCGCACCAAAGAAGATTTCTTTTGGGAAACTTACATGGGGATCAGCGATGACCATGATGGCTCGACGCAAGCACAAACCGCATGGACAAGCTTTTTGAGCAACGCCGAGCAAATTACTGCCATCAAACAACAGCTTGAAGCCGCGGACTCAATTACCGACCCACAAGAGAAACAGCAAACCATTACGGGTCTTTCTGGTTGGCTGGCGATGTTTGAATCTCACGCAATCGAGGGCGAAAAAGCACAAGCGTTGAAAAATCAGCTCATTGCCTTTGAAGCTGAGCTCTTCGAGAAAAAACAGAACCACGTACAAACGTTTACCGATGAAAACGGCGAGCAAGTGGAAGGTTCACTGCCAGTATTGAGCTCAACCATTCGCACCAACAATCATGAAGAAGTTCGCCAATCGGCTCACCAAGCGTTGCTGAACCTTGAACAATGGCTACTGCAAAACGGCTTTATAGAACTGATCAAACTGCGCAACCAGTTCGCTCGCTCACTTGGTTATGCGACCTTCTTTGATTACTCCGTGCAAAAAACGGAAAAGATGAGCTCTGAGCAGCTATTCGAGATTTTGGAAGATTTCGAACAACGCACGCGAGATGCGCACCTAAACAGCTTAGAAAACTTGGCGAAAGAGAAAGGCGCAAGCGCACTAACGGGCTTCAACTTTGTTTACTCGTTCGCGGGTGACGTCATGCGTGACCTTGACCCATACGTGCCGTTCTCTAAATCTCTGAGACGCTGGGTAGAATCGTTTGGTCGTCTGAATATTGATTACTCTGGCGCGACGCTAACGCTTGATTTGTTAGACCGCAAAGGTAAGTACCCGAACGGTTTCTGTCACGGCCCTATCCCTTCATTCTACAATCAAGGCGAATGGGTCGCAGCACAGGTGAACTTCACCAGCAATGCCAAACCAGACCAAGTGGGCAGCGGCTACGATGGCATAAACACGCTGTTCCACGAAGGTGGTCACGCAGCACACTTTGCGAACGTAAAAATGAACGCGCCTTGTTTTTCGCAGGAGTTTGCGCCGACGTCGATGGCTTATGCAGAAACTCAGTCGATGTTCTGTGACAGCCTGTTAACCGATGCCGATTGGCTAAAACAGTACGCACTGGATGATGAAGGGAATTCGGTTCCTAATGAGATCATTCAAGCGATGATCAACAGTCGTCAGCCATTCAAAGCTTATGAAGAACGTAGCATCTTGGTTGTGCCGTACTTTGAGCGCGCGTTATATCAACTGAGCGATGATGAGTTAACGCCAGAACGCATCACTAAGCTGGCTCGCGATTGTGAAAAACAGATCCTTGGTTTGGAATGCAGCCCTCGCCCACTGATGGCGATTCCACATTTGCTATCCGACGAAGCGGCTTGTGCATATCAAGGTTACCTACTCGCGCACATGGCGGTGTATCAGACCCGTGCATACTTCCTTGAGAAGTTTGGTTACCTGACGGATAACCCAGAAATTGGCCCACTGCTGGCAAAACACTACTGGCACGCAGGCAATCATTTGTCACACAACGAAACCATTTTCAGCCTGACTGGCGAGGGGTTCAATGCTAAGTACTTGGCAGATGTATGTAATCTATCGCCAGAGCAAGCGTGGGAAGTACAGCAGAAGAAAATCGACTTACTTGCAACACGAGAACGAGCACCAGTTGCTTCACTGAACGCGACGATTAAAGTCGTCGACGGCAGTAAAGAACTGGCAAGCAACGTCATCTCTGACGAACAAATGTGTGACGATTTTGAACGTTACATCGTAGAGACTTACGGTCGATAACACGCCAAGAGCCAGAAGCCACGCTTCTGGCTTTTTACTATTAAGGCACAACAAAAGGAAGCGCCATGCATCAACAAATCCTCAAGTTCTGGTTCGAAGAGCTAACGCCTCAAAACTGGTTTGAAAACGACCCAGAACTGGACAAACATATTGCGTCACGATTTGCCTCGGTACTAGAACAAGCCGCTCGCTGTGAGCTTTTTAGCTGGCGAGACAGCGTACAAGGGCGATTGGCCGAAATCATCGTGCTCGACCAGTTTTCACGGAATGTGTATCGCAACACCCCAAAAGCATTTGCACAAGACCCACTCGCATTAGCATTGGCTCAAGAAGCAATTCGGTTAGGACACGATCAAGAATTAGCGCCTGAGCAGCTAAGCTTTTTGTACATGCCGTTTATGCACAGCGAATCTCGCCTCATCCATGTCGAAGCTGAGAAATTGTTTCGCGCACCAGGGCTTGAAAATAACTACAATTTTGAGCTAAAACACAAAGCCATCATCGACCAATTTGGACGTTACCCACATCGCAACGCCATCTTGGGTAGAGAAAGCACACCTGAAGAGTTAGCATTTTTGCAGCAACCCGGTTCCAGCTTTTAACCATCAATTACAACGAGAACGTTGAATGAAATTAGACGCCATATTGTGGGATTACGATGGGACACTCGTAAACTCTGTACCGAAAAACATCGACATCACCAAAGCGATCTTAGCCATCGTTGCCCCGCATTTAACTGGCGATAATTTACCGAAATATCTCCATTCAGAAGCCAACTATCACTACGCAAACCACGCGGCTAAAAACTGGCAAGAGCTCTACGTGGATTACTACGGCATGTCCCATGATGAAATGCTAAAAGCTGGTGGTTTATGGGCAGAGCATCAAGAGAAAAACCAAACACCAGTAACCCTGTTTGAAGGCATTGATGGCGTGATTAAAGAGTTTGCGCAGCTGCCTCACGGCATTTGCTCTCAAAACTCACAAAGCAATATTCGTCGAGTGCTGTCTGACAACGGCATCAGCGCGCCGTTTAAATCCATCGTCGGGTATGATGACGTCTCAAACGGGCACCAAAAGCCCAATGCGTACAGTGGCATCAAATGCGTTGAGTCGATTTTTGGTCACGCAGAAAATCGACAGCTGATGTACATCGGTGACCATGAAGCCGACACGCAATTCGCACGCAACATCGAACAGCAGTTGGGTGGCCAAAGTAAGGTGATTGCCGTTGCAGCAGCGTACAGCGGCGCGATGCCTGAGCGTTGGAGCGTGCAACCAGATTACGTGGCAAGAACGGTTGACGAGCTGTTTTCGATTATTGCTCAACACACGTAATTTTTGACTGCGGTTTAAGGCCAACACCTTGAATGCCAGCGCTCACCTTGCCCTTTCAGACATTGAAACAATTTTAGCCACTACACTGGAGGCCCCATGGTTACATGGCCATGTTTATTGAAACTCGATGGCGACGATGAACTTATCTATTTGCGTTCTCATGCCGATCTTGATTCCGAATGCGAAGCGCTCATTTGGGGGCCAGATGATTACGTAATTGACTCAAATGGCAACACGTTCGGGTTGCAATACAACGATTCGAACACCACCGTTTTACAACCGGGAGAACGCACTCTGTCCGTCGAGGAAGTTACGTCGCTCATCCAGTCGCATGAGTTTAGTCTCGCACAAAGGTGCATCATCAAAATTCACTTCACCTCGGTACAGCAAGCTGTTGAGGCATTAGCCAATTAGCTCGAACCCCGCTCACAATGATTACACAAAATTATTATTTTTATAATTTATGATAATTTCATGTAATTAAAGCCGCGCCATATACTCTCCCACATCGAAACAAAACAACGTTTAAGCACACATGTTGGGAGCAAACAAATGAAAATGAATCATGTCGGTATTATGGTCGGAGATATGGATAAAGCGGTTGAGTTTTACACACAAGCGCTTGGTCTAAAAGTCGTTATGGGTAACACGAAAGTGATTGAAGAACGCGAAACCGCAATTGGCAGAATGTGTATTGCGGTCTTTGGTAAGGGCTTTAAAGGCTTCAACATTGCGCATCTAGTGACAAGCGATGGCATCGGACTTGAGTTATTTGAAATGAAAGAGCGTCAAGAGCGCCATGAAGTGGATTTTTCTCGCATCGGTATCTTCCATTTCTGTTTGCAGACGGACGACTTTGAATGTGCAATCAAGCGCACTGAAGCGTTTGGTGGCAAAGTTCGTATGGACATCATGCGTTACCACCCAGAAGACGATAACAAGCCTGCGAAAATGGTCTACCTAGAAGACCCATTCGGCAACCTGTTCGAGCTTTACTCGCACACTTATGAAGAAACTTACGCTTCTGAATACGAGTAATTACATCATGCAACACAACCGGGATCAGTGCGTTACTGAACCCGGTTGTTCAAACCGTTTCACCAACCATTGTTACGACTCAATGCCTAACGACTTCATCAACGATTCAACGGTATTGTTAACCCACAATATCAACGGATCATTACGGCGCTTTACGCTGTAAACGTAACCGAAGTTACCCTCTAATTTCGGCAGCGCGTCATCAAATTCGATAAAAGAAAAACGCTTATCTAACTGATTGATCAAGTGACGCGAACAAGGAAACAGCACATCGCTATCCGCAACCAAATTCAAAATGGTGTTGATGTGCGTGGTACGCAGTTGAATTCTTGGGACAACTGAAAAAGGCTGTAATAAGCGCGAGATGTGATCTTCTTTTTCATTCCAATGTTGGATGATGTGAACCGCGTACGCGTACTCTGAAATGTCATCCAAATACATGCGTTTGCCACCATGCGGATGCGTCGCGCGACAGGTCAGAGCAAAGTCGTCCCGCCCGCCTTTTTTCTGAACCAGATGCTTCGGCAATTCCATAGGGAAATAGTTGATGCCAAAAGCGATTTCACCCGCATCGATTTTGTCTGGCGTGGTTTCCGTCCAGTCTTCGATCACCAAGTTCATAAACGGCGCTTCTTTGGCTAGCAGCTGAGTAAACGCGGCAGAAAACCATTGCGCAATGGACGAGTTGATCGCAACACGCAGAACACAGCTTTCGATCGCGGGATCAAAACTATGAGAAACATTCACTAGCTTGTCGATGTCGTTGATGATCCCAGAAAGCTGCGCTTTGATCTCTTCGGCTTTCGGCGTGAGCTCCATATTGGTGCCCTTACGCACTAAAATGTCGTCGTTAAACAAATCCCGAATTTTACGCAAGCTTCGACTCACAGCAGGCTGGCTGGTGCACAAACGCTCCGCAGCCGTTGTGGTGTTGCGTGTTTCAAGAATCACCGCAAGCACCTTGAGCAAATTGTAATCAAAGTTCATCAACGTTATCTCTTTAGCTTTTCTCAAAGCATATCACTTTTGATATAGACTAAATACTCACTATTCATTTCTGTAATAAACGGGTTAACGACTAAGCTTAGCTGGAAACATATCCTCACAAACAAATGGATGAAACCAGCCATGAAACAAAAATTACTCGTTACTCTATTGGGATTATCAGCGCTAGGAGCCAGCTCTGTATTTGCGGCTAACACCAATGTTGATCTTGCAGAAGATGCTTATATCTACGGCTACTCTATCGATGAAGCGTACAAGTTTTTCTATCACACGGCGGTAGAAAACAACTATCCACTGAACCGCTTTCAGAATATTCGTGCTCTAGCTGATGACTCTTACACCGCTCACCCAACCATTAATAACGATACGCTTCACCTTATGGGCTGGTTAGATGTTGCTGCAGAACCTGTCATTGTGAGCGTGCCTGATATGGATGAAGGCCGTTACTGGATCTTGCACACAATGGACATGGGCCACTACACCAACGCAGCGTTCAGTTCTCGTACTCGCGGCACAAAAGGCGGCCAGTTCATGTTTGCAGCACAAGATTGGCAAGGTGAAGTGCCAGCGTCTGTCGACGAAGTGGTTCGCGTAGACAGCAATCTTGTGAAGCTGATGGGTCGCATCATGGCAGTGAATGACGAAGACGCAAAAGTCGCGCTTAACTACATGGACCAATGGAACATTCGTACCCTATCGGAATATTTAGGTAAGAACGGGCCAAAACCAGTACAAAGAACGTATCCAGATCCAAAAAATTCAACATGGCTTGAACGCGTGAACTTCGTGCTATGTGATGGCTCGATGGGCAATGCAGACAAACAGTGGTTGGACAAATACCAATCTATCGGCGTTGAACCATGCAAAACTGACTTCACACCTGAGCAGCTAAAACTGGCAAAAGTTGGTGAGAAGAAAGGCATGGAACACCTCGTCGAACTTGCACCTAAAATGACAGATGCTCGTACGTTGCTTGGTACACGCGATATTTTTGCAGAAGGTACTTACCTTGGTCAGTGGGGTTTACCACCTATCGAAGCGTCTTACCGTAAATCAGATTTCGACAGCACTGGTCAAAAACTGGATGGTTCGAAGCATGATTACGTGATGCGCTTTAAAGCGCCGAACGTCAGCGAATTCTGGTCTGTTACTATTTACGGCAACGACAACCGTTTGATGGCGAAAAACGACCTAAACCGTCACAGCCGTGGCGACCGAACCATGAAAGCGGACAAAGACGGTTACTACACCATTTACATGAGTGCGAACGAGAAAGGCCGAGCAGACGATCCAAACTTCTTGCCAGTACCTGAAAAACCGTTCTACGCCATCATGCGTTTTTACGGCGCAGACGATGCAATCCAAAGTGGTGAGTATCAAATGCCTGAAATCAAAGTAGTTAAATAATTCGTTTTAACGAACCACTACTCTGTAGCCTCCTTAGCTCGTAAGTGCGTTAAGGAGGCTTATTTCAAGGTGGGTGCCTAGGGCGAACATCTAGCCCAAAAATCAAAGAGACGCCCACTGAATCTAGTGATTATTTTTATTTAGGTATCGTATGGATTTTAATCTAATCCAAACCTTTTTAATTGTTGCTGAATATCAATCTTACTCTCGCGCCGCAGAGCACCTAGGGCTAACTCAGCCAGCGATTAGCGCATCCATGAAGCGTTTGGAAAAAGAAACCAACAAATCGTTATTTGTGAAGGATGGGCGACAAATCAAACTCACTTCTGTAGCGCATCAGTTGCTACCTAAATTTCATCAGGCGTTTGCGATGATCAATGATGCCATTTCCGATCAAAGCACTTTCCGCCTGAGCTGTAACGAAGCGCTGCTCCACCGCATCACACTAACCAACACGATCAGCGTTTGCGCCGATACGGATTTACCTTCGTTATTGAACGATCTACGACTTAAACAGATCGATTTGATTATTAGCCCAACGACCATTCATGACCCATCATTTATCAGTGAGTCAATTTTTGAAGAGCCAATGGTGGTGATTTGTCGTCAAGATCACCCACGTATCGCAGGAAAAATCGAACAAGAACAGTTTTATTCTGAAAAGCACTGTCGGTTTGTCGGAGACGAAGACTTCCCAGTTAGCAACACCGAAATTCACCAGCCAGGGCTGCAAGAGCGTGATGTGGAAATGATGACAACATCGCTCTCTGGCATGATGCTTTATGTGGCGAAACACGATTGCTTAGGCGTGCTTCCCCTGTCTTTGGCGCAGAAATGGCAATCGGCTTTGAATCTGCAAGTCATTCAAACTCCAATGTTTTCCGAGCCAGTCAGCTATAAACTGATTTTCCATAAACGAGATGAATCCAGCACTTCCCATCACTGTTTGCGAGCTTGGGCGCGTGACCAATTTGCTACAGGCCTAAACGCCTGACTCGGTCGCACATCAAGGCGTTTCGCCAAAAACTCTTTCTCTCTTCTTAAACGCACTCTTTATGACTAAATGCGCATATGTTAAAAATGGCTTAACGATCAATATGGACGTTCAGGTCGTATACTTTTCCATAACCGCACAAAAGGAGTGAAGCATGCCCACCAACAACCCAATCGCAATCCAAGCCCTTGATCATGTCGTGTTAAGAACGTGCAACCTCGACGCCATGTTGCATTTCTATCGAGATATTTTGGGCTGCCCTGTCGAGCGCGAAGTAATGGAGCTTGGTTTAACCCAGCTTAGGGCTGGTAACGCATTGATTGATGTGGTGACGGTAGACAGCGAGTTAGGACAACTTGGCGGAAAGCCACCAGTCCAAAATGGTCGTAATATTGACCATTTTTGCCTGCAACTAGCGCCTTTTTCAGAAAATGAAATGCTGGAATATCTGCGTTCACGCGGCATTGAAACCGAAGAGTTTGCGAAGCGGTATGGCGCACAAGGGTTCGGTAGATCACTCTATATACATGATCCGGAAGGAAATGTCGTCGAGTTAAAACCTCAAGTCATTGATGAGTAAGCTACACTTAACTGTGTTACTGACCATTTGTTTCTCATCATTGTAGAAGGCTCAAAAAAATGAACGCGATCTCGTTAGTCCAAGGCGACATCACCACCGCACATGTCGATGCCATCGTGAATGCAGCAAATCCGAGAATGCTCGGCGGAGGTGGCGTCGATGGTGCCATTCATCGCGCAGCAGGGCCTGCGCTTATCAATGCGTGTTATGCCGTTGATGATGTCGACGGTATTCGATGCCCGTTTGGTGACGCACGCATTACTGAGGCTGGCAATTTAAACGCGCGTTACGTCATTCATGCCGTTGGCCCGATTTACGATAAATTCGCCGATCCAAAAGCGGTGTTGGAATCTGCATATCAACGTTCGCTGGATCTCGCGCTCGACAAGCATTGCCAAAGTGTGGCACTGCCTGCGATTTCTTGCGGAGTGTATGGTTACCCGCCCCAAGAAGCAGCAGAAGTCGCGATGGCCGTTTGCCAAAGACCGGAATACGCGGCACTCGACATGCGCTTTTACTTGTTTAGTGAAGAGATGCTTTCGATTTGGCAACGCGCCCTGACCCAGCACTAAAATCTGTGTGACAAGAGACATAAAAAAACCGGACTGCCAATACAGTCCGGTTTGTCTTATTTATCAATGAATTATCGTTCGTTAAGCGCTACGAATACTAGGGGGGGTCATCCAAAGCGCCTAATGTGTGCGATCTAGTTTTTGAAGAATCCGTTGTACATCATGTACAAATGCGCCGCAGACCAAGAGAAGTTCGACGCACCTTGTACCGCGCCCGTCTCTGGGTTGTAGTTTTCACGGATTGGCATGTCACCCGTCATACCTTCTGCGTTGTTAAACAGCTCATTCGCCATCGCAATCGCTTCTTCTTTGTAGCCGTAGTTTTCCATCGCACGGAAGCCAAAGTACACTTGGTCTAGCCACACGCGACCACGCCAGTACACATCTTTACCGTAAGCAGGGTTAGTTTGCGATGCGGTCGGCAAAGGCACACCCGTTCCTTGGAATTTATCTGGCGTGTTGAACTCGTCTTGATCACGCATCACCGCGATCACTTTATCGGCATGCTCTTGCGTTGCTGCACCATTAAACAGCGGCGACCAACCTTCAGGGCCTTTTCCACGCTCTACAATCGGCAAACCCGCACAGCCATTTGCAAGAGGCGCAGGAGTAGTGCCATCTTCAGCCACATTTAAGTGAATGTCGTAGAAGAATCCTGTGCTTTCATCAAACATACATTGGTTAATGTACGTCTTGATTTTTTCTGCGCCGTTAAGGAATTCTTGCGCACGATCTTTACCTTCTACGCCATCGGACACCAACTTCGCCATTTCCGCTAAGTATTTGTTGTCTGAGTACATGTAAGAGGCTTGATCCACCGATTCTTGCAGCATAGAGAAGCCAAGCAGCTCGCCGTCCGCAGCGTTATTGTTGGTGCGGTTTTCTGCAAAACGAACTTCCCAATCTTTCTTCGCAAGATCGAGTTTCGCTAAGTTTTCCGCTGACGTATTGCTGTACACCCACTCTTCGCCTTCCAGCTTGATGCTGTTATCAAAGCCGTACGCACTTGCCGCGTAGCGACCAAGTTGATCCACATTTTTGTCTGGATTGTTGATATCTTCAGCTTGCGAATTCATGTTGTGGATGTTGTAGATAAAGCCAAAACGAGCCGCGTTATCCATGCCCGATTCCCAGCCAGCCGCTTCTTGTGCGCCGACGTGAATCGTCATGTAATCCACTTCATCAAGAATCTTATTGTAAGACGCCATGCCTTTTACTTTATAAGAATTGCCGTTTTGCTCGATGATGTCTTCTGCCGGAATAATGGTCGTGAAGTTAGGATCGCGCGTTTCTACCCAAACGTACATCACGCCTTCTTCCGTGTTGTGTGCTGGGTCTACTGCCGCGCCGTATTCAGGCACACCATTTTGGTTGTGGTCGCGGTTTGATAGCCACCAATCGTGGTATGCCACCAACTTCGGATACATTTCATCAATGAATTTTTGCGCGTCTTCTGGGCGATCAAACTGGTTCACGAGAGCGTGATACACCTCCATCACAGACCATGCCGCCAACGATGGTTTCGTATTGCGTTCGTTCCAGTTTTCAGAGCCAGCACCACCACGACTAACAGGTTTGGTGTACGTCAATACATCCAGCAAGTAGCCTTTGTCTTGCGGACGAATCTTGTCATCAGCTTGAACTTGCTCTTGGAATACCGTGCGAATGTTGTCCATCGCAACATCTGGGTTGAAATGCGCCATCGCGTACGCTTGTTTCCACGAATCCCACGGCCATGTTAAGTTACCAGAGAACCAACGTGCAGTGACCGATGGCGTGACTGTCGCTTGTTCAATATCGCCCGCCGCAGAGCGCCAGTTACCGTTTAGGGTCTCCATCGCTTTTACCGCTACGCGAGCTTGGTCTGCTGTCGCTTCTTTGTTGATAAGACCATTCGCTAAATAGCCACCCCAACGCGCTTTCGACGCTTCCATGTATTGAGTTGGATTCGCCAATACATCTTGCAATTTCAACGATTCTGACTGCACTTCTTTCGCATTATGCAGGTTAGAATACGCCGTATAAACCGCCGATGTTTGCTCAGCTGGTAGGCTCATCTCCGCGGTAGAACTGAATGAGGTTTCGTTGGTGAACGTCTTCGTCGGTAGAGAACGAGTAATGCGGAACTCGGCATCGCGATCATTACGGATCGCCCAGTTGTCTTTCATCTCGCTAAAGTTAATTTTAATGCCGTTCTCGATGGTCGAAATCTGGCGCTTGTAATCTGGGTAGTACTGCGCAACGGTTTGGTCTTTGCGCGTCGACAGCGCGTATTTCACCAACTCGCCGTCCCACTCCAACGCCAAGTTCATATCACGATCAGTTTTGTTAGTGATGAGCGTTTCCACCAGCGAAGAGCGATCAGTTACGAAGCGCAGCACCATTTGCACGTGAATATCCTCCAAGTCCAACACCTGCACTAACGCACCTGGAATGGAATAGACTTTCGCTTCTGCGTTCGATAAGTCGTAAGTTTGGCCACTAACTTTGTCGGTCAACGTGAGCTTGTCGAACGTTTGGCCAGACATAAAATGCGCGTACTCTTGCGTCACTTGCATAATACCGCCGAAAGCGCCATAACCCGCCGCATCTTCAGGTAGCAAATGGCCATGCCACGCGCCGTTATCCGTCAACGCGTTGTACTTCAGGTTCGAATAACTGTCGTAATCACGCAGGTAAGTTGGATTACCAGTACGATCAATCACGTTAGTAAATTCCGAAGTTGGCGCCTGTGGTAAACGGATTTCAGTTTTATCATTGGAACCACATCCAACAAGCGAAATAGTAGCCCCGATCAGAATGGCAAGTGTGCTCTTTTTAAACATACTTTTTCCCTATTATTTACGTTATTTTTATATTCTCATTTATATAAATGAGTGTTTTTAGTGTGCAGAAGCCCGGCTCGCACTAAATAAGCACAAGCTTCTGATAATTATTCTTTTATTTTTCTTTAGCGACAGTGATGGCTTTTAATAAATCGCCATTAATATTCGGAATTGTGTCAGCCAAAAATATCTGATTACCAGGCGTAAAAGTGAGTAAAACGTTTTTTAGGCGTTGACTGTTTTCACTGGTTTTATTTTGAACATCAAACTCAATTAATTTGTTGTACACTTCATTTGCCAGTTTTTCTTCTTGTTCTTCGGTAATCGCAATGCGTCCAACACAAATTGGAGGTCGAATATCGTGGCTAAACACTTCTTCACGAAAGCGCTGTGCAAATAGCGTGTCTAAATTTGAACCTTCTTCAAAAATAAAGCGGCCTGTATCTTTAAATTGATAGTTTTTATCCCCTTTCAGTTCAATGTAATCCATCATTTCTAGTGCACGTAAATAGAGCGCAACGGAAGTATCACTCAGCTGGTATCTCCGAGCGATCTCTTCTAAAGACCACTCAGGTCGACGCAAAAGATAAAGAAAATCAAATAAGTGAGGATATTGATGAAAAATCTCACTGTTGGTGTCGGTGATAAACTGTTCACTCTCTTGCTGCAGCTGCTTACCTCGCATGGATAACTCAACCAAATCCGTATCAAGGTGCGTGGCGTACAACAAGATTTTATCTAAACCAAGAGACGTATTGTGAAGCTGCCTTTTTATAGTAGAAAGCGGGATTCCAAGTCCAATAGAAAGCTCGGAATATCCAATGCCTTTTTCTTTTATTTTTTCTCGTAAAGCAGCAAGTAAATACGTTGCAGAATTATTCATCTAACAATGCCTGTATTTTATTTATTCAGCATCCATGATGATAAATTCAAGAGAGTCCTACTCTTGTGATTTTGGTCTCAATATTCTATCTTGTTGGCGTAAAACATATCTTATCCATTAAAATTTTTTACTTTTCTTTAACTGGACGCAGTTTACCCACCCTGAACAAGTTATGGCCATTGCCCTATGGGCTTATCAAGATAATAGTCAGTATAATTGTTTTGAAGAGTAAAATTAAGATGGCAAAGATTTTTACTAAAACTTTTCTGATAAGAGCGCAAATTTTCAGATGAAAAGTATCAAAAAATGACACCAATCGATTTATAAAAGCGTGAGATCACAATTGGAAAGTGAACCTATGGAAATTTTGAATTTCAATGACCAGTAAAAACTTTGTTATATTCTGAAAATAACAAGGTTAATTTATAAAATAATTATTGAAGTAAGATCATGTTATTAAGTCAAAATTATATCTGGCTCACATATTTCTTTTTCTCGCCACCATTGTTTATTTATATGTTCTTGATGAACGTAAAAACTCTCCCCCGGCATTGGCGTCAGCAGCGTTATATACCGAATCAACTTGAAGATGCAGGCTTGAGAACCTGAAAATTATCATTAATTCGAGATGCCAAAGAGCCTGCGATCTCTGGAAGAGTCACA